>CAKRCL010000053.1 GCA_934307335.1 uncultured Dorea sp.
GGGTGAATTCCCAGACTTTTGCATTTACTTAAGTTTTTATCAATAAAAAATTCGACTGCATGGTCGGTATCATTCATGAGACCGAACGGAGATACGCTTCCTTGCTTGAGCCCGAGATATTTTTCCAGGCGTTCTTCGGAAGCAAAGCTTAAGTTTCCGGCACCGAGTTGTCTGCTGAGTGATTTTAAGTCGACTTTTGCATTTTCATCACAAGTAATGAGAAAATGACGCTTGCCTTTTGAGTCGCGAAGGAATAAATTCTTACATAAAGTTCCTTTTTCAGGAAGTCCCAGGCGATCCATATCTTCCATAGTGTGGACTGGCTCATGTTCGACGACTTCATATTTGATTCCAAGTTTATTAAGGGCGTCATAGACGCGCTGTTTTTGTTCTGACATATCAAAAAACTCCTTTCTTTGCTGGATTTATTATAGCATAGAATTAAAAAATAGACATCTTAAATTCGCATTGAAAAAAGCTATAATTTACATAGGAAAATGCTATAAGCGGAAGTGGCAAATGATTTGACATCCCACACATAGATGAGTAGAATAATGTGGGGAGAGTGTAAAAAAATGATTGGAAGGGCAGAAATATGACGAAAAAACTCCGAAGAGGATATACGACAGGAACATGTGCGCAGGCAGCGACAAAGGCAGCAATTACCATGCTTTTGGGAAATGTCGATGTAGATCAGGTTACAGTTTCCCTGCCTGGAAAAGACGTGTTAACATTAAAGATTTCAGATGTCAGAAAAGAATATAAAAATAATCAGAATAAGGATATAGAATCGGTTTGTTGTGCAGTACAAAAAGACAGTGGAGATGATCCGGATATTACAAATGGTATTTTTGTATACAGTAAAGTTACAAAGGTTGCGTCAGGAATTGTGCTGGATGGAGGACTTGGAGTCGGCCGCGTGACAAAACCTGGGCTGGATCAGCCGGTGGGTAATGCAGCAATTAACCGTGTGCCAAGAAAAATGATTCTTGGAGAAGTAGAAAAGGCGTGTGAACAATATGGTTATGATGGCGGCATTCAAGTAGAGATATCAATTCCGAAAGGTGTAGAACTTGCAAAGAAAACATTTAACCCAAGACTTGGGATAGAAGGCGGTATCTCTGTTCTTGGGACAAGTGGAATTGTGGAGCCTATGAGTGAGCAGGCTCTTTTAGATACCATTGAATTGGAGATGAAAGTGAAACGTGCAGAAGAAAGAGAATATCTGATTATGGCACCGGGAAATTATGGACTGGACTTTTTGAGAGAGGCTTATGGGATTCTGGATAAAGATGTTGTAAAATGCAGTAATTATATCGGACAAAGTATGGATATGGCATCGGAATGTGGATTTAAAGGGTTAGTTCTGGCAGGCCATATAGGTAAATTAATAAAAGTTTCCGGAGGAATTATGAATACTCATTCCAGATGGGCAGATTGCCGTATGGATTTGCTGGCAACAGCGATGTTGCGTGCAGGTCTTTCAGGTGACAGAGCAAGGACAGTTCTGGAATGCGTAACGACAGATGATGCACTTGCGCTTTTGACAGAAGAAGAAAGGATCATTACAATAGAACAGATTATGAAATCTATTGAAAAATATATGGAATATCGCATCGCAGATCAGATGCCGATAGGAGCAATTTTATATTCCAATGTATACGGAATACTGGGGAAGACGAGCAAAGTAGATGAATTGATGAAATTGTGGGAGGAAGAAAAGTCATGATACATTTTGTAGGAGCAGGACCGGGAGCAGTAGATTTAATTACCGTGAGAGGACAAAGATATTTGCAGGAAGCAGATGTTATTATTTATGCAGGGTCACTGGTCAATCCAGGACTTTTAGAATATGCGAAAGAAGACTGTAAGGTTTATAACAGTGCATATATGACGTTAGAAGAAGTTATAGAGGTTATGTTAGAAGCTGAGAAAGAGAAGAAAAATACAGTTAGACTTCACACCGGAGATCCTTGTCTGTATGGTGCGATTCGTGAGCAGATGGATATTCTGGATGAGCAAGGAATTTCTTATGATTCCTGTCCGGGAGTCAGTTCATTTTGTGGAGCTGCGGCAGCTTTGAATTTGGAATATACGCTTCCGGATGTGTCTCAGAGTGTGATTATTACTCGTACAGAGGGAAGGACACCCGTACCAGAGAGAGAAAAGATTGAGAGCTTTGCCGCACATGGATCCACAATGGTACTTTTCCTTAGTACCGGACTTCTTGAAAAGCTTGTACAGGAATTGATTGCCGGAGGATATGCGCCAGATACACCGGCAGCAATCATATATAAAGCAACCTGGCCAGATGAAGAAGCCTATGTATGTACAGTTGATACATTGGTAGAGACGGCCAGAGAACATCAGATTACAAAGACAGCATTAATTCTTGTTGGGAAGGTAGTGA
This sequence comes from uncultured Dorea sp., assembly GCA_934307335.1. Taxonomy (GTDB): domain Bacteria; phylum Bacillota; class Clostridia; order Lachnospirales; family Lachnospiraceae; genus Dorea. The sequence continues at coordinate 2,411 of CAKRCL010000053.1, forward strand.
CACATAGCCATTATGAAAGATCAAAGCTATATGATCCGGGATTTACAACGGAATTTCGTAAAGGGAGTGATTCCTAGATGAAGGCAGGACTCATTAGTTTTACCCGGAATGGGCGTGATACAGCAAAAAAAATCAACCGTGTTCTGAAAGAAGAAGGATGGGCAGTTGCAGAAGATGTAAAAAGTATATGTTTTCAGGATTCTTATTCTGGAAGTCTAAAAAACTGGACGGAAGAACATTGGAAAGAAGATGCATTGATTTTTGTGGGTGCTGTTGGAATTGCAGTCCGCGCAATTGCACCGTTTGTTGTATCAAAAAAAGAAGATCCGGCAGTGATTGTTGTAGATGAACATGGAAAGTATTGTATTCCGATTCTATCCGGTCATATTGGAGGAGCTAATGAGGTGGCAGGAATGCTAGGCGAAAAGCTTTCTATAGAGGCGGTGATCACAACCGCAACAGATCTGAATCACAAGTGGGCAGTTGATGTATTTGCTAAAAAGAATGGTCTTGTGATTGATGATATGAAAAAAGCGAAAGAAGTATCTGCAAACCTTTTGGCAGGAAAAAGTATCTGCTTGTATCTTGAACCAGAGGGAAGAATCCGGGGACAGGTTCCGGAGGAAGTAAAGATTTTCGATGAAGAAGTAAAAAAAGATGAATCTTGTATGGAGATTCAGATCGGAGTTCGAAAATATAGCAAGCTGACAGATAGGAAGGCAGAGATTGCCGAGGTGTTACATTTAGTACCTAAAGTTGTAATTTTAGGAATTGGATGTAAAAAAGGGACAGATGCAGAGGCAATAGAAAAGCTGGTTGATCAGGTTTTATGCGATAATGAAATTTATCCGGAAGCAGTAAAATTAGTGGCCAGTATTGATTTGAAAAAAGAAGAACCAGGATTATGTGAATTTTGTGAAAAGCAAGGAATATCATTTCGAACTTTTTCAAAAGAAGAACTGGAGCAGGTGAAAGGAACATTTGAAGGTTCAGAGTTTGTAAGGCAGATTACTGGAGTGGATAATGTATGTGAAAGGAGTGCAAGGTGCGCCGGTGGGGAGAAGATACTGGTGCATAAGACAGCAAAGGATGGCGTTACGGTAGCGGTAGCAGTAGAGAAATGGAGTGTGAATTTTGAGTAAGGTATATGTAGTAGGAATGGGGCCGGGAGCTTATGAACAGATGACGATCGCGGCAGTCAAAGCATTGGAAAGCAGTGATGTCATTGTTGGGTATACGGTCTATGTGGATCTTTTAAAAAAATATTTTCCGGAAAAGGAATATCTGACAACACCGATGCGAAAAGAGCCGGAGAGATGTCGCATGACATTTGAAGAAGCCAGAAAAGGGCGTATTGCGGCTATGGTGTGTAGCGGAGATTCTGGAATTTACGGAATGGCTGGATTAATGTATGAGATCGGTGAGGAATATCCGGAAGTGGAGATTGAAGTGATTCCGGGGGTGACAGCGGCTCTTGGCGGATCAGCAGTACTTGGAGCGCCGCTGGGACATGATTGCTGTCTTATTAGTCTGAGTGACCTTCTGACACCGTGGGAGTTGATTGAAAGAAGACTTCGGGCAGCGGCACAGGCAGATCTTTTAATTTGTCTGTATAACCCGTCCAGTAAAAAAAGAAAAGATTATCTTGCAAAAGCGTGCGAGATATTGATGGAGTATAAAGACAAGAATATTGTATGTGGGATTGTAAGAAATATTGCAAGAGAAGAAGAAAGCATGCAGGTTCTGACATTGGAGGAACTGAAACATACAGAGGTAGATATGTTTTCTACCGTTTATATTGGAAATAAAATGACAAAGATAATACGTAATAAGATGGTGACACCAAGGGGATATCGATATGACAGAAAGTAAAGTTTTAATTTATGCAGGAACTACAGAAGGACGAAGACTGGCAGAATATCTGTTGAAGCATGAAGTAAGTGTACATGTTTGTGTGGCTACAGAGTATGGAGAAAGTCTGCTTCCGGAAGGAAGTGAAATTACCACGACGCATGAACGTATGGATGAAACAAGGATGATAGAGTTTATAAATGAATACAATCCTGCATATGTTGTGGATGCAACGCATCCGTACGCACTTGAAGTGACGGAAAACTTGCAAAATGCATGTGAAAAGGTTGGAGTTCGTTATTTGAGACTGTTAAGAGATACTGGCGGAGAAAAATCGGATTGTATTTATGTGGACAGCATGGACGAGGCAATTGAATATTTGGAACAGACAACCGGAAATATTCTGGCAACGACCGGAAGCAAGGAGCTGGCAGTATTTCAGAATCTTACCGATTATAAAAAGCGTGTTTATGCCAGAGTACTTTCGACAGCTAAGGTAGCCCACAAATGTGAGCAACTGGGATTCACTGGTAAGAATTTGATTTGTATGCAGGGGCCGTTTTCTGTAGAAATGAATTATGCAATTATGAAAAGCTATGACATTGCATACATGGTTACAAAAGATTCTGGAAATGTAGGCGGTTTTTTACAAAAATATAGTGCAGCGAAGAGAGCAGGAGTGAAGATTGTTGTTCTTGGACGAGAAAAAGAAGAATCCGGATATTCCTATGAAGAAATCATTAATTTATTAAAGGAAGAATATCATTTTAAGACAATGCAGAAAGTGTCACTTGCAGGAATTGGAATGGGAACGGAAGGTTCTATGACAGCAGAAGTAAAAAAAGCCTGTGAGGATGCGGATGTGTTGATTGGGGCATCCCGCATGTTGAAATCTGTTGTAAGAGAAGGACAACAGACATTTGCATCTTATAAGCCGGAAGAGATTACAGATTATATATTTAATCATCCACAGGATGAAAAGATTGTTGTTGTATTATCCGGAGATCCGGGATTTTACAGTGGTGCAAAAAAACTGCTTCTGACAATTTATGACCGACTTAAAAAGTGTGGGGAGCCGAATCGTGTGAAGACAGAGGTTTTACCTGGCATTTCTACGGTATCCTGTCTGTGTTCAAAACTTCAGATTCCGTGGGAAGATGTAAAATTGGTCAGTATTCATGGCCGGGAAGAAAATCTTCTTGCAGCAGTAAAAAATAACAAATATACATTTACACTTACAGGATCTGCAGTAGATATTCGTAAGCTTGCAAAGACATTGATTGATGCAAGACTTGGCGAGTGTAATATGGCAGTCGGCGCAGAACTGACTTATGAAAATGAAAAGATTCTAAAAGGAAATGTATCAGAATTTTTAGATTATGATGGAGATAATCTTGCCGCAGTGCTGATTGCAAATCCTCATGGAGGAAAATATGCAGTGACACATGGAATCCGTGACGAAGACTTTATTCGCGGAGATGTACCGATGACAAAAGAGGAAGTACGTTCCATTAGTCTTTCTAAATTAAAGATCAGAAAATCAGATATTGTTTATGATATCGGAGCCGGTACAGGTTCTGTGTCTGTGGAGTCTGCAATCCAGGCAGAGGATGGACAAGTTTATGCTGTTGAAATCAATTCTGAAGCAGCAGGCTTGATTGAAGAAAACGCAAGAAAATTCGCAGTGAGCAATGTGACGGTGGTAGAAGGAGGAGCTCCGGAGGTATTAGAAGAGCTTCCGGCACCGGATTGTGTCTTTATAGGAGGAAGTAAAGGACATCTTGAAGAAATACTAGAAGTAATTCGTAAGAAGAATCCGCAGGCAAGAATTGTATTAAATGCAATTTCGCTTGAGACATTGGCACAGATTCTGGAGTATTGCAGAAAGTATCCAATTAAAAATGATGAAATTGTGCAGGTCAATATTGCAAAATCAAAGTTGGTCGGTGGTTATCATATGATGACAGGACAGAATCCAATCTATGTCGTAAGTTTTGAGTTGGATTAATAAATAAAAAGATTAAGAATAAAGGATTAAGAAATGACAGATAGTCGGTTGAGAGGTAATGAAAAAAACGACGGAAGTTGTGTAAAGGTTCCAAGAATATTGCTGACAGCCACATCTAGTGGAAGTGGAAAGACTATGATTACGTGTGGAATATTAAAGGCTTTGAAAAATAGAGGCCTTGACTGTGCAGCGTTTAAATGCGGACCGGATTATATTGATCCAATGTTTCATAGAGAGGTCCTTGGAATCGCCAGCTACAATTTAGATACGTTTATGTGCGGAAGAAGTGGCGTAAGGAGTTCACTTCTTCTTCATGGTGATAAAAGAGATATCTGTGTGCTGGAAGGAGTTATGGGATATTATGACGGAATCGCCGGTATCTCAAAGGAAGCAAGTGCCTGGGATGTGGCAGACGCAACGGATACACCTGCAATATTGATTTTGGATTGCAAAGGATTATCTGTATCAGCGGTTGCAGTTGTAAAAGGATTTTTGGAATATGAATCTAAGAATCATATTGCCGGAGTGATTTTAAATCGGCTTTCACCGATGATGTATGGCAGAATGAAGCAGATGATAGAAGAACAACTGTATATTCGGGTGTACGGTTATGTACCGGTTGTGCCAGATTGTGTGCTGGAAAGCAGGTATTTAGGGCTGCAGCTTCCAGGAGAAGTAGATAAGATAGAAGAAAAATTAGAACGACTGGCGGCAATTATAGAAGATTCTGTAGATTTGGACGGGTTGTCAGAGCTTGCAAGTGCTGCATCTGTGCCAGATGAGAATACTTTGGAATCATTGACAACGATTCATGGATCAAATTCCCAGATTGGACAAAGGGTTCGTATTGCAGTTGCCGCGGATGAAGCATTTTGTTTTATTTATCCAGATAATCTTGAAATATTAAGACAGATGGGGGCAGAAATTATTACATTTTCACCACTTCATGATCCGTCCATCCCGAAGGAAATTCAGGGAATTGTACTTTACGGCGGTTATCCGGAACTGTATGCAGAAAAATTGAGTCAAAATCAGACGATGCTTGAAAGTGTGAGACAGGCAATTTTGAATGGGACTCCATGTATTGCAGAATGTGGCGGTTTTATGTATTTGCAGGAGAAAATGCAGGGGTCTGACGGGAAAGATTATAATATGGCAGGAGTGATAGCTGGAAAAAGTTATAAGACAGACAGGCTTCGAAGATTTGGATATATTACTTTGTCTGGGGAAAAAGTCTTTGGGCGTGAAGTCGGGGAGATTACAGCACACGAATTTCATTATTATGAATCTGAAGATTGCGGACATGCATTTACAGCGAAGAAGCCATTGTCCAGCCGTGGATGGGAATGTATGTTCAGTACAGATACCTTACTTGCAGGTTATCCCCATATTCATTATATGGGAAATAAGAAGGTGGCAGAAGCATTTATTGCAGCATGCAATAAATATACGGATTAAAGAGACGGGAGGTTTAGACGTATGACAAGAGAAGAAGAACTAAAAAAGGTGATTGCAGGTATTGATAATTTGAATACGGAAGCAATGGAACTGGCACAGAAAAAGTGGAATTCCATTGCAAAGCCTCTGCATAGTCTTGGAAAACTGGAAGATCATATCATTCGGATTGCCGGAATTACAGGAAATGCAAAGGTACATCTGGATAAGAGAGCATTGATCGATATGTGTGCAGATAATGGTGTTGTAGAGGAAGGCGTGACTCAGACCGGACAGGAAGTGACTGCAATTGTGGCAGAGAATTTTCTAGACTGTGCAACCAGTGCTGCAATTATGTGTCAGAGTGCACATGTAGATTTGTTCCCGATTGATATCGGAATGGCGCGTGATACAAGAGTGCCGGATTACAAGGTTGCATATGGCACAAAGAATATGGTAAAAGAGCCTGCGATGACAAGAGAAGAGGCACTTCAGGCAATCTTGACAGGAGTGCAGCTTGTAAAAGAAAAAAAAGATGCCGGATACCAGATTCTTGCAACTGGCGAGATGGGAATTGGAAATACGACGACGAGTAGTGCAGTTGCCAGTGTTCTTTTGGATGAACCGGTTGAGGTGATGACCGGAAGAGGAGCAGGACTTGACAGGGCAGGACTTGACAGAAAGATAAAAGCAATCAAAAGCGCAATTAAAAAACATGAGCCGAATGCAGAGGATGCAGTGGATGTGCTTGCAAAGGTCGGAGGGTTTGATCTTGCCGGACTTACCGGAATCTATCTTGGAGGAGCGTATTATCGTATTCCTGTTATTATGGACGGATTTATATCTGCGGTAGCTGCCCTTGCTGCGGTACAGTTGTGTGATCAGGCGAGAGAGTATATTATCGTATCTCATGTGTCAAAAGAACCGGGCATGCATATACTGCTGGAGGCACTTGGAATGGAGGCATCCATGACTTGTGATATGTGTCTTGGAGAAGGTACAGGGGCAGTCGCATTTTTACCTGTGTTAGATATGGCGCTGGCTGTCTATGAGAAAATGAGTACATTTTCGGATATCAATATTGATGATTATGAGGAATTTGGGGATAAGTAGGGATGATGCATGTAATTACCGGAGGCAGCGGAAGTGGTAAATCTGCTTATGCAGAAATGTGGCTGACCGGGAATAAGAAAAACGGAACGAATGTAGTATCACCATGTTCATATGTCTATATTGCAACGATGCGTTCTTTTGGTGCTGAGACACAGAAAAAGATTGAACGGCATAGGAAGATGCGCGCAGGAAAAGGTTTTCAGACTCTGGAATGTTATGGGGATCTGAGAATGCTGGATGAAAAATTGCAGTATCATGAAACGGCTGGAATTTTGCTGGAGTGCATTTCGAATCTGCTTGCAGATGTGCTGTATCTGGAAGATGGAAGTTTGAGAGAAGATGAAGAAGTTTTAAACATGATCGTAGAAGGAATTCGATATCTGAATAAGAAGACAGACCGATTGGTGATTGTGACGAATGAAGTGCATAGTGATGTTCAGGATTATTCTGCAGAGACGCGAAAATATATCGAATTGCTTGGGCGTATCAATCAGGAACTGGGAAATATGGCAGATCAAGTAACCGAAGTGGTGTATGGAATTCCGGTTAAAATCAAATAAAAAATGAGAACACAGGGCAGGTGAAAAGTAAGAGTTCTGTGTATCTGGAAAGGGATAGAAAACATGAAAAAAATGTGGAACAGTTTTAAAATCGCATTTTCGATGTATAGTAAGATTCCAATGCCACAAAGTGAGTGGACAGATGAAAATATGTCGCTTGCTATGTGTTTCTTTCCATGGGTAGGTGCAGTGATCGGTCTGGTCACATGGCTTATCTATAGGGGAAGCCAGTGGCTTATAGAAGGTCAGAATTTATTCCTGACCATCTTATTAGTGCTCATTCCGATTTTTATTACCGGAGGAATTCATCTGGATGGATTTTTGGATACGCAGGATGCATTAAGTTCCTATCAGCCAATGGAACGCAGGCTTGAAATTTTGAAAGATTCCCATGCAGGAGCATTTGCCATTATATCGTGTAGTGTATATTTATTGGCATATACGGGTATTTATTCAATCTTGAATGAACATGCGGTAACAGTTATCGCAATCAGTTTTATGTTATCGAGGACTTTAAGCGGATTATCTGTTATTTGTTTTCCACAGGCAAGAAAAAAAGGACAGGGGCTTGTAGCTACATTTTCAGAGAGTGCAGAGAAAAAAATTAACAGAAGGACACTATGTATTTATTTTATTATAATCAGTGTACTTATGGTTGTTGTCGGAAAAGCAACAGGAGTAGTAGCAGTTATAACAGCTCTTCTTGTGTTTTGGTATTATCATCATATGAGTATCAGTAAGTTTGGAGGAGTAACTGGTGATCTGGCAGGATATTTTCTGCAAATGTGTGAAATACTTATGGCTTTGGCAATTGTTGTGACAGAAAGAATGACATTGCTTGTAAAGTAGAGGTGAAGAAGTTTGATTATGATTATCGGAGGGGCATATCAGGGAAAGTTAAATTATGCGAAGAAGACATTTCCGGATGTGCAATGGATAGATGGCGAGTATTGCGAAAAAAATGAGATTTTTCAGTGTGAAGGAATCTATCATTTTCATAAATATATAGAACGATGTATGAAAGATCAAGAAGAACTGGGGGGTCTGGCAGAAGAGATGTTAGCAAAAAATCCCCAATTAATAGTAGTGACAGATGAAATTGGTTATGGAATTGTTCCTATGGATCCGTTTCTTCGTGAAGTACGGGAGATGACTGGGAGAATCTGTACAGAGCTTGCAGCAGGTGCAAAGAAAGTAGTCCGGGTTGTCTGTGGAATCCCAAATGTAATCAAGGAGGATTCACGAAGATGATTCGATTTTATTTGATACGGCATTCGATGACAGCAGGTAATCTGAAAAAGAGATATATCGGGCGGACAGATGAACCATTATGTTCAGAAGGAATTGCGTTATTAAAAAGCCAGATGGAGAAGAAGCTTTATCCGAAAGTGGAGAGAGTATATATAAGCCCGATGAAACGCTGCAAAGAAACAGCAGAGATCATTTTCAAAGATATGGATTTGACAGAGAGTGAATTTTATAAAATAGAAGAGCTTCGAGAATGCGATTTTGGTATTTTTGAAAATAAAAATTATCAGGAGTTGTCAGATTGTAGAAAATATCAGGAATGGGTAGATAGTGGTGGAACGATGACATTTCCGAATGGGGAAAACCCAGAGGCATTTCGAAAAAGATGTGTGAAGGGATTTGAACAGATTATACAGGAATGCAGGCGTGATCATGTTGAAAAGGCAGCAATTGTGGCTCACGGTGGCACGATCATGAGTATTATGGACCACTTCGCCAGAGGGGTGAATGGGCAACCAGATGGTAGTTATTATGATTATCAGGTGAAGAACGGAGAAGGATATGAACTTATTATTACAGATGCTATTACCGGTGACAGTAGGATTTGTACTGGATCTGATGTTCGGAGATCCGGTGTGGCTGTATCATCCGGTGAGAATGATCGGACATCTGATCTCTTGGGTGGAAAAAATTACAAGAAACTTATTTCCTAGTGGAAAAATAGGAGAGCGAATCGGTGGAGGTTTTCTGGTTGTAATCGTAGTTATAGTCAGTATGCTGATTCCGGGAGGAATTCTATATGTGGCGTATCACATTTCTATTTATCTGGGGCTGGCAGTAGAAAGTTTTATGTGTTATCAGATATTGGCGACAAAATCGTTGAAAGTAGAAAGCGATCGGGTCTATCAAGAATTAAAAACCGGAGATCTGGCGCGTGCAAGAAAAGCAGTATCTATGATTGTTGGACGAGATACACAGAATCTGACGATGGAAGGTGTGACAAAAGCTACGGTAGAGACAGTGGCGGAAAATACATCAGATGGTGTGATCGCACCACTTTTTTATATGGTGATTGGCGGCGCGATACTTGGGTTTGGATATAAAGCTGTGAATACGATGGATTCTATGGTGGGATATAAAAATGAAAAATATCAGTATTTTGGTACAGTAGCGGCAAAGTTTGATGATGTTGTTAATTATATTCCGGCAAGACTGGCTGCCTGGCTTATGATTTTGGCAGCAGCAGTTACACATATGGATTGGAAAAATGCAAAAAAGATATATTTACGTGATCGGTACAATCATAAAAGCCCAAATTCGGCACAGACAGAATCCGTTATGGCGGGAGCTTTGGATGTACAATTGGCAGGAGATGCCTGGTATTTCGGAAAATTATGTCCGAAACCGACAATCGGGGATCCGATACGGGAAATTGAACCGGAAGATATACACAGATCACACATATTATTGTACGGGACAG
>CAKRCL010000054.1 GCA_934307335.1 uncultured Dorea sp.
GGACAGCGGTGCTGGCATTAATAGTATTTGAGGGCATGAAGATATTGGTGTGGATCATTTAACAGAAAAAATGTTGTAAGAGGAGAAAAACAAGTGCAAAAGAAATCAAGGAAACTTCATGGTGGTGATATTTATCGCCATCCGGAAGTTATCGATTTTTCAGTGAATACAAATCCGCTTGGAGCGCCGGAGACAGTAAAGCGCGCTGTACAAGCGAGTGTAGTGAATATGGAACATTATCCTGATGTAAGATGTGAGAAGTTAAAGGAGTCAATCAGCAGATTTGAACATGTGGATCAGGAGGAGATTATTTGTGGTAATGGTGCAGCGGAACTTTTCTTTGCAGCAGTGCAGGCACTGAGACCGAAAAAGGCAATTGTAACAGCTCCGTCTTTTTCCGAGTATGAAGAAGCTCTCGAGAGTGTAGGAGCAGATGTGGAATATTATGAACTGCATGAAGAGGATAATTTTCAGATTCGTGAAGATTATGTGGAAAAACTTACGGAAGATGTGGATATGATTTTTTTATGCAATCCGAATAATCCAACCGGACAGATCACAGAACGTGAAAAGCTATTCGATATTTTGAAACATTGTAGAGAAAAGGATATAGTTGTTGTTTTAGATGAATGTTTTATAGATTTTCTAGATGAACCAGAGCAATATGAGATGTCAGAGTATCGGACAGAATATCCGAACTTGTTGATTATAAAAGCATTTACAAAGATATTTAGTATGCCGGGGCTTAGATTAGGATATGCAATTAGCAGCAATATAGAATTTCTGGAAAAAATGTCTCGTATGCTTCAACAGTGGAATGTATCCGTTCCGGCGCAGGCAGCGGGAGTAGCAGCATTAGAATGTCCGGAAGAATATATACAGAAGACGAGAGAATATGTGAGCCGTGAACGGGAATATATGAGAAATATTTTAAAGATGCTTGGATATGTAGTGTTTGCATCGAAAGCAAACTATTTATTTTTCAAAGGAAAGACCGGGCTTGCTAAAGAGGCACTGGAAGCTGGATTCCTGATACGGGACTGTCAAAATTATGAAGGACTTCAAGAAGGATTTTATCGGATCGCGGTGCGAACAAAAGAAGAAAATGAGAGGTTGATCACATGGCTTGGAAGATTATGATACAGGGCACAATGTCCAATGCAGGAAAGAGTCTTTTGTGTGCGGGACTGTGCAGAATATTTAAGCAGGACGGTTATAAAGTTGCACCGTTCAAGTCTCAGAATATGGCATTGAATTCATTTATCACGGACAAAGGTCTGGAAATGGGACGCGCCCAGGTCGTGCAGGCGGAAGCGGCAGGTATTGAGCCGGAAGTATCCATGAATCCGATTTTACTTAAGCCGACCAACGATGTTGGATCTCAAGTAATTGTAAATGGTGAAGTTTTGGGAAATATGAGTGCCCGTGATTATTTTAAATACAAAAAAGAATTGATTCCAGATGTGATGAAGGCTTTTCATAAACTGGAAGAAAATTATGACATAATTGTAATTGAAGGTGCCGGAAGCCCGGCAGAAATCAATCTGAAGGAAAATGATATTGTCAATATGGGGCTTGCAAAGATGGTGGATGCTCCGGTGCTTCTTGTAGGAGATATTGACCGGGGAGGAGTATTTGCACAGCTTCTTGGCACATTGCTTCTTCTGGAAGAGGATGAAAAGGAACGTGTAAAAGGTCTGATCATTAATAAATTCCGCGGAGATAAGACAATTTTGGATCCTGGAATCGAGATGCTGGAGGAAAAAGGGCATGTTCCGGTTGTAGGAGTAACGCCGTATCTTCATGTGGAAATTGAAGATGAGGACAGTCTGACAGAGCGTTTCACTTCAAAGAAAAGTGGCGGGCTTCTGGATATCGCAGTCATGCGTACACCAAGAATTTCTAATTTTACGGATTTTATGGCATTGGAAAATATTCCGGAAGTATCCCTTCGTTATGTGAAAAATGTGTCTGAATTCGGAACCCCGGATATGATCATCTTGCCTGGAACCAAAAATACAATGGGCGATTTAAAATGGATCCGTGAAAGTGGCTTGGAAGCATGTATTTTAAAAGCATCAGCAAGCGGGACTCCGGTTTGGGGAATCTGCGGCGGATACCAGATGCTGGGAGAAGTACTCAGTGATCCAGACAAAGTGGAAGACGGTGGAATGATACATGGAATGGGACTGCTGCCTTCTGAGACGGTATTTACCGGACAGAAGACGAGGACTAGAGTAAACGGAACATTTACACATGTAGAAGGAATCTTTTCGGAGCTTTCGAATGTGGCATTTGAGGGATATGAAATTCATATGGGTGAGACAACATATGTGGAAGAAGTTATTTCCAAAGAGCATATGAGCCAGATTCAGGATACAGTCAGCGGTAAGATCAGTGAGGATGGTATCTCAGATGGAAATGTATATGGTACTTATATCCATGGCATTTTTGATATGGAAGGGGTTACCGATGTAATTGTAAAAGCACTGGCAAAGAAAAAAGGGATTACACTGGAAAAAGCGTCGGGTATGGATCTGAAGTCATTTAAAGAAGAACAATATGATAAACTTGCTGATGGTATTCGTTCACATTTGGATATGGAGCGGATTTATGAGATTATGAAGGAAAATGTGGAGGAAAAGTAATGGCAATCGAACTGGAAAATGTACTTCCTTCTGAGATTGAGAAGAGGAGTTTTGAGATTATAACCGAAGAACTTACACAGAGTGGGATTGTATTGGATCCGGAAAAAGCACCGGTTATCAAGCGCTGTATCCATACTAGTGCAGATTTTGATTATGCACAGAATCTTGTGTTTTCGGAAAATGCAATTGCACGTGCAAAAGAAGCAATTCGAAATGGAGCATCCATTGTAACAGATACACAGATGGGACGTTCCGGAATCAACAAAAAAAGACTGGCTCAGTACGGGGGGCAGGTGTACTGCTTTATGTCTGATGAAGACGTGGCAGAAAAAGCAAAGCGCGACGGTACGACCCGAGCAGTAGCAAGCATGGAAAAGGCGTGTGAATTAGATGAGAATCTGATTTTTGCAATCGGAAATGCACCGACAGCACTCATTCATCTGTATGAGCTGATACGTGCCGGAAAAATCCGACCAGAGCTGGTAATCGGAGTGCCGGTTGGATTTGTTAATGTCATTCAGTCAAAAGAATTGATTTTGGAATTGCCGGATACACCTTATATCGTAGCGCGGGGAAGAAAAGGTGGAAGTAATATTGCAGCATGTATTTGTAATGCATTGCTGTATAATCTTTAAGAACTCTGTCATTATAGTTTCTACAGACCGAATCCTGTTTCTGGTGTTTGCTGCGCCGCTTATTTCTGACTTTCATGGCAAACTCACCTAAAAAACAGGTTCAGACAGTGCCATGAAAGCCAGACTATGCTCGCAAACACTGCAGAACAGGACTCATGGTCTGGTAAAAAACTAAAATGACAGAGTTTTATAGATTTTGCAGGAAAATTTATAAATTGTGAAGGAGTGAGGAATGATATGGAGATTAAGTCAGCAGCTTTGATTGGTGTGGGTGCGGTAGGCTCATATTTTGCGTATGGGCTTCCGGCTAAATTGGGAAATGATTTTTGCGTGATTGCTTCAGGAGAGCGAAAAGAACGTCTGGAAAAGGAAGGAATCTATATTAACGGTGAGAGATGTCCACTGAATCTAAAAACAGCGCAGGAAGCTGGAAAAGTGGATCTGGTATTGATTGCGACGAAGCAGAATGCCCTTCCTGAGATTATGGACGATATCTGCGCACTTGTGGGTGAAAATACGATTGTTTTGAGCTTGCTAAATGGAGTGACCAGTGAAGAAATTGTCGGAAAGCAGATTGGCATGGAACATATGCTGTATTCTCTGATGCGGATTGATGCTGTCCGTGATGGCAACCATATGGAACTTCATTTTGACCGGATTGCCGGAGTGTTTTTCGGAGAAAAAGACTATATCGAACCGACAAAGCGCGTACAGGCAGTATTAGATCTCTTTGAAGGGACCAGTATCAGGGCAAATTATGTGCCGGATATTATGGCAGATCTGTGGCTGAAATATGTGAGCAATGTTTCTCAGAATCTTCCACAGGCAATTCTTGGTGTAGGCTTTGGTGCATATAAAGACAGCGAACATGTGCGGGCTATTGCAACTGGACTATGGCAGGAAGTGGTTCAGGTGGCAGCAAAAAAAGGTGTGCGGCTTCCAGAGCGTTTACTTCTCTTTCGCGGAACCGTGAAAGAGGCAAGATTCTCAACCTTGCAGGATCTGGATGCAGGAAGACACACAGAGATTGATATTTTCGCAGGTGAGATGATGCGTATGGGAAAAGAGTTTGGAATTCCGGTTCCATATTGTGAATATACCTATCATATGATCAAAGCCTTAGAAGAAAAAAATGACGGGAAATTTAACTATTAAAAATTCTTACTGATAAAACGAAAAAACAACCGTTTAAACATAATAAACCACACTTGAAACAGAATCTATTGACTTGTTCCTTGAGAAATGTAAAATAAAGTCAAACATATGGAATGGCCATTCCGGTGAATAAAGTCACATTTTAGTAATTTATTAGAGATTGAATGAGAAAGTGGGTTTCAAAAATGGGAAATAAAAAGCGTTTTTCAATATCTCTGACAACTCAGATTCTGATCGCTACTGCAGGTGGTATCGTGTTCGGATCACTGGTCGGCGAGTGGGCTTCTAATCTGAAGTTTATCGGAGATATCTTTATCAGACTGATTCAGATGTCAGTGGTACTGCTTGTTATGTCTGCTGTTGCTTCCGCAGTTGGCGGCGGTGATGGACAAGATGTTGGTAAGATGGGATTCCATACTTTTAAATGGATTATCATTTTCACAGTTATTTCAGCAGGATTAGGAGTTGCATTATCAATGCTTTTCCAGCCAGGAGTTGGAGTTGAGATTGCAAGTGCAGCAGATGTAGCTAATTCATCTGTTGAGACAGGATCTATTCAAGATACAATTCTTGGATTTGTTCCGACAAACATCATTAATTCTATGGCTGAAGGAGCTATGGTTCCGTGTATTGTATTTGCACTGTTTTTCGGAGTTGCTATGGGCGCTTACGCAAAAGAGAGCGGTAACCGCAATATCATCGAGTGGGTACAGGGAATTAACGGTGTTATTACAAACATCATTAAAATGGTTATGAACGTTGCGCCAATCGGTATCTTCTGTCTGTTAGCTAACGTTGCCGGAACTACAGGATTTAAAGTAATCATTCCGATGCTCAAATTCTTACTTGTGCTTTTGATCGGTGATGCTATCCAGTTCCTGTTATTCGGACCATTTACTGCAGCAATTACAAAGGTAAATATTTTCAAGATGCCTAAGAAGTTTGCAAAGATGTCTATGATGGCAGTTACAACGACTTCCGGAGCAATTTGTCTTCCGACTAAGATGGAAGATGAAGTTACAAAATTCGGTATCAGCCGTAAAGTTGCTGATTTCACAGGACCGATTACAATGTCCATGAACAGTTGTGGTGCAGCTCAGTGTTATGTGGCAGCAATCTTCTTCATGGCTCAGTCCACAGGAATTCAGATGACACCATATCAGATGGGAATGGCAATTCTTCTTTCTTGCCTGATGTGCCTTGGTACAATTTCAGTACCGGGAGGATCTGTTATCGTGTATACATTCCTTGCAACATCACTTGGTCTGCCACTTGAAAGTATTGCAGTATTGATCGGTATTGATTGGTTTGCAGGAATGTTCCGTACATTAATGAACGTAGACGTAGACGTTATGATTGGTCTGCTTGTAGCAAGCAAGCTTGGTGAGCTTGACCGTGACGTATACAATGAAAAGAAGACTGTTACATATTAAAGGACAGTTCATTAAGTTAGCCGTTTCACAAAAACATCATTCATAAATACCAAAAGCCTCCGGCGTACTTTATGTATGTCGGGGGTTTTTGGTTGTCAGAGAAAAAAGAGTTGTGTGACAAGGTGGAGTACTCTTTTCGATTAGTAGGATTCATGCTATAATTTTTTTAGTGTTAGAACAGAAGGCTATGAATAAAAATATTATTTTTGAGAGCAGCTAGCAGGAGGAAATATTAATGTCAATTCGAGATATCATATATGCAATCATTGTAAATATTGCATTACTTGCAATCATAGCCAGTTTTTTATCTAGTATTCAGCCAGTGCAGAAGTTGATTTTACAAGAAAGAAGAGGCTGGAAGGGAGATCTGCTTCTATCTGTAATTTTTGGTGGATTGATCATTCTATCAACTTGCAGCGGAGTGAGTATAGGCTCTTATAGTTTGAATACAAGAGTTATAGGAACGATATCTGCAGGACTTCTGGGCGGTCCACTTGTAGGATTATATTCTTCGGTAATCGGAGCAGTGTATGTATTGATATTTTCGACACCAAGAGTTTTTGCCAGAGGTTCTGCATTTGCAACAATTTTATTTGGACTTTTAGGAGCTGGATTTTATCCATATTTTCAGAGGGGAAAGTGGAAATATAAAGATTTATTTTTACTTGCTTGTTTTGCTGAAGTTTGTGAGATGGCATCGTTACTTCGTATGACAGTCTCTTTGAAAGTAGCAATTAATGCCGTATTAGATGTTTCAGTTCCGATGATTATGCTGAATGCGATTGGAATAATTATATTTATATCTAATTTTAACAATATATTTATTTTCCAGGATTTGGAGAGTTCCAGACAGATACAGAAAATATCTGAGTTATCTCAAAAATGTCTTCCATTATTGCAAGATGGAGGGTTGAACAAATCCGAGAATATAAAAGAGCTGGCAGATATTATTTTGAAAGAGACAGAATGGTCCGGAATTTTATTTACAAATCAGGAGAAGGTCACTTATTGGAAATGTAATAAAAAGGATGAAAATCTTATATCTTACCAAGGCCGGTATGGTGATTCATTGCCAGATATCTGTAAGCAGGCAATGGAACAGGGGCACATGGTAAAATATCAAGAACAGACAGACAATCAGAAGTGGAATCATACAGCACAAGATTACATAATCAGTGCAGTTCCGTTTCGGATAAAAAACCAGTCTGTTGGAAGTATGACTGTATGGATGAAACGACAGTGGATGGATCGACAAAGTGAGTTAGATCTTTTAGAACATCTGATAACGCTGGGCTCGTCGCAGATGGCTATTTTGGAATTGGAACAGCAGAAGAATTTGCTTGCACAGGCAGAATTTAAAGCCTTACAGTTTCAAGTAAATCCCCATTTCCTTTTTAATGCTTTGAATACGATATCGTGGATAAGCAGAGAAAATCCAGAGGAAGCAAGGAATCTTTTACTTACACTGGCAGATTATTTTCGTTATAATCTAAATTATGAGGATTATATGGTTCCGCTGGAAGAAGAGCTTAAACATGTGAGGGATTATCTGCAGATTGAAAAAGCCAGATTTGAAGAAAAATTGCAGGTGATATATGATGTGCCGGAAAAAATGGAAATATTGGTACCGACATTAATTTTACAGCCAATCGTGGAAAATGCAGTACGTTATGGACTTGATCAGACGGGATGTCGTTATGTGTATATTGGTATCAAAAAAGAGGCAGATGCATATGTAGCGCAGATTAAGGATCATGGCAGAGGATTTTCAAAGGAAGTATTGGAAAAGCTGGAAAAAGGGGAGTCTGTTGGAAGTAGTATCGGACTTCAGAATGTAGATAAACGTATGAAAAGTGCATATGGTGAGGATCATGGAATTCAAATCAATAGCACAGAAAATGGCAGTACAGTAAAGTTATATTTTTATGAAGAGGTGAAAGAAGCATGCGAATAGCAATTGTAGATGATGAGAGACCGGCAAGAGGAGAATTGGGACATCAGCTTTTGGAACTGTTACCGGATGTGGAAATTGTAGAGGGTGACAGTGGCGCAGCAGCTTTGAAGATGGCAGGGGAAGGAACATATGATATATTTTTTCTGGATATTAATTTAGGAGATATTTCCGGAACAGTTCTTGTGGATGTCATAAGAAAAATGCAGCCGAATGCAAAAATCGTATTCGTGACGGCATATTCGGAGTATGCAGTCGAAGCATTTGAACTCGGAGTTGAAGATTATGTGGTGAAGCCTTTTGAACAAAAAAGAATTCAGAAGGTTCTTGATAAATGTGGAAGAACAGAGAATGTCATTCAGGATCAGTATGCATCAATCCGACGTCTGGCAATTAACTGTGAAGGAAAAATGATATTTGAAAATATTGAAGATATTGTATATATCGAAACATTTCATAGAGGTTGTAAGATTTATACGGTTAATGGTGAATATTGTGAAAATAAAGCTATTGGCGAATATGAAAAGAAATTAGATCCAAATCAATTCTTTCGGATACATAAAAGTATTATCATTAATTTAGATAAAGTCCGTGAAGTGTTTCCGTGGGGAAGTAACAGTTTCAGTTTGCGCATGAAAGGATATGAAAATCAGATATTACCGATTGCAAGAGATAAAACTAAAATGCTGAAACAACATTTAATGATGGGGAAGTAGTGAGTCGACAAGTTCACTACTTCCCCATTATTGATTTAAGGTGAGCTACAGTGTTATCTGCACCCGTCTAATATTTCAAAAAATTCCGGATAGGATACATCGACGCACTGGCTGTCGTGAATGATTGTGTCATTTTGGGCACTGAGTGCGGCAATGGCAAATGCCATGGCAATACGATGATCCAGATAACTATTAATATGTGCGCCTGATAGAGAGTTGCCGCCATGGATGATCATGCCATCATCGGTAGGTGTAATGTCTGCGCCCATAGCTTTTAAAGCTTCAGTAGTTGTGTGGATCCGGTCGGTTTCTTTTACTTTTAATTCAGCAGCATCTTTTATGATGGTTGTGCCATCTGCATATGCAGCCATAACGGCAATCATAGGAATTTCATCAATGAGTGTCGGAATGAGAGCCCCTTCTATTGTAGTGCCGTGAAGATTGCTTGTACGAACAAGAATATCAGCACGAGGTTCCCCACCTTGTCGGGATTCGTCTACCAGGGTAATATCAGCTCCCATGTTCTTGCACACTTCCAGAAAACCAGCGCGTGTCTCATTGATTCCAACATTCTTAATAAGTAATTCGGAATTTGGAGTTAAAAGTCCGGCTGCAATGAAGTAAGCAGCGGAGGAAATGTCTCCAGGAACGCAAATAGATTGTCCGTACATTTCCTGACACGGCTTTATATTTGCGGTAGCAGAGCCGTCTGAATTGATAAGAGAAGTAATGTCGGCACCGAAACTCTTTAACATCAATTCAGTATGATTTCTGGATAAGGCAGGCTCAGTGACAGATGTCTCGCCTGTGGCGTAGAGTCCGGCAAGCAGGATTGCTGATTTTACCTGGGCAGAAGCAACGGGCGATGTATAGTTGATGCCGTGCAGTGAACCAGGTTCAATCCGAAGAGGAGCACACAGGTTGCCATTTATGCTCGTGATATGTGCCCCCATCTGTGTCAGTGGTGTGATGACACGCCCCATAGGTCTGGAATTTAGAGAAGCATCTCCGGACATGACACTTGTAAAATTTTGTGCCGAAAGAATTCCAGACATCAATCTTGTTGTTGTTCCACTGTTCCCTACATCCAAAATATGTTTTGGCTCAGATAATCCGTGCATGCCCTTTCCATGCACAATGATTTTTTCAGGAGTTCGGTCAATTTGAATTCCCATGGCCTGAAAACAACCAATTGTGGAGAGACAGTCTGCTCCTTCTAAAAAGTTTGTGATTTCTGTAGTGCCAAGTGAAAGAGCACCTAACATAATGGAACGGTGGGAGATGGATTTGTCTCCCGGAACCATAATTTCGCCGTGAAGTCCGTTACAAGGACGGATAATTCTATCGCTCATATACAATATACCTAAATTTCTGCAACAATTCTGCAGCCTTCCTGGAAGAAAACTCATCGTAGAATTCTATACGCAGAACCCCTTCTTCAAATTCTCTGTTGTGTATAATGCCAATATTTTTAATGCTGAGTCCGTTGGAAGCAAGGATTGTTGCAATTGCAGCAATTCCACCGGCTTCATCAATAATATCGCAGTATACTTCAAATGCTTTCTTGATTGGTCCTGCGGATGCTCCTGGCAGAGAGTTGCGATAAGTTCTTGAAGAATCGAACCAGTCATAGACAGCCTGTCCGTCACCGGAACTGATCATTTGCTTCACTTCTTCTAAATCTTTAATATAAGAATCTAAAATCTGTGAAATGTTTTCGCGGTTTTTTAAACAAATGTGCTGCCACATCGTCGGTGATGAAGAAGCAATACGGGTAATATCTTTAAAACCGCCTGCAGCCAGACGTTTCATCAGTTCATCTTTTGTATCACTTTCTTTTACATAATTTACCAGAGTAGCTGCAATAATATGTGGCAAATGGCTGATGGTGCCGGTAATGTAGTCATGTTCTTTGTAATCAAGAATGATAGGAAGAGCATGGATGGATGCAACAAGCTGTTCGTATTTTGTTATCTTTTCTGAAGGTACTTCTTTTGAAGGTGTCAGTACAAAATAAGCATTTTCCAGAATCATAGCTTTGGAATTGGCATAGCCGCTCTTTTCTGAGCCAGCCATAGGGTGTCCTCCGATGAAATATTTTTCAATGCCAAGCTTTATGACCTCCTCATGGATATTGGTCTTTACGCTTCCAACATCTGTCAGAATACAGTCATCATGAAGATATTCTGTCAGTTGTTTCAAATATGCGACATTGAAAGCAACTGGTGCACATAAAAAAATGTAAGTACAGTTGCGAAAATTATCATCAATTGTGGTCGCAGCTACATCAATCACAGATTCCTGAGTAGCTAATGCCAGTGCTTCTTTATTTTTGTCAAAGGCTACAATCTCGTAATCTGGGAAATAGGTTCGAATTGCTTTTGCAAGTGAACCGCCAATCAGTCCGAGACCGACAAAGCCAACTTTTTCTTTCATATTAAAGCCTCCTAAGTTGTTGCTTATTATTGTAGCTTGTCAGAGGATATTTTGTCAATACTTCCCTGCTTTAAAGTAGCAAAGTAATAGGCATAATTTATCAAGAAAGAATATTGTATACATGTGAATATATAGTCTATATATCGTGTGAAATGCAAAAGTTAGAAAATTAATCATAAAATACAGGAATATTTGCACAAAATAGTTGTAATAATTCGATTTGTTTAGTACAATATACACATGGGAAATCAGGAAGAATTCTTGAGAATTACAACATAATATAAGGAGGCAACCAACTATGAAAGTTTACAGAACGGATGAGATCAGAAATGTTGTCCTATTAGGGCATGGGGGCAGTGGTAAGACAAGTCTTGTTGAGGCAATGGCATATGTATCAGGTGCGACGAATCGTATGGGGAAAGTAGCGGATAAGAATACGATCAGTGATTTTGACAAGGAAGAGCAGAAGCGTGGATTTTCTCTTAGCACTACCCTGACACCGATTGAATGGGAAAAGGCAAAGATCAACGTGTTAGATACTCCTGGATATTTTGATTTTGTAGGAGAAGTGGAAGAGGCAGTCAGCGCAGCGGATGCAGCGGTCATTGTTGTATCAGGAAAAGCAGGTGTAGAGGTCGGAACAGAAAAAGCCTGGGCATTATGTGACAAGTACAATCTTCCAAGAATGGTATATGTAACAGAGATGGATGTAGATGACGCCAGCTTCAGACAGGTCGTGCAGGATCTGACAGATAAGTTCGGTAAAGTCATTGCACCACATTTCCAGCCAATCCGTGAGAATGAGAAACTGGTCGGATATGTCAATGTCATCAAGAATGCAGGA
>CAKRCL010000055.1 GCA_934307335.1 uncultured Dorea sp.
ACGCTATGCTCGAATCCACATAAAACGAACATCATGATTGGAAAGAACAATCCGATGATCTTGGAAGACACCTGCTTAGCAGCAAATGAAATCCATACAGCGATACATACAAGGAAATTACATGCGATTCCACGAAGTAATGCATCACCAAATGAGAGAGATACTTTACCGACAGCTGTGCTGATCATGGATGCTGCAAGACCATTATTGAAAAGTCCGGCTTCATGACTGAATACACAAATTGCTGCAACGGCAATGCCACCTACCATATTGCCAAGGTATACAACGATCCAGTTCTTCAGCATTCCTGCAACTGTGATTTCTTTTTTGCACAGTGGAATGACAAGAAGACAGTTACCTGTGAACAGTTCACTTCCGGCGAGAAGTACCATAGTAAGTCCTCCCGGGAAGATGCATGCCCCAAGAAATTTGCCCACAGATGGAAGCGGAATGGATACGGCTGCTGCAGTAGAGGCAACACCTCCAAATGCGATAAAGATTCCGGCCAGGATTCCAAGAACGAACATCTTGGCCACTGGTGTGTTAACCTTACCCTTTCCGATTGCAATATAGTTGTTAGCTACTTCTTTTGGTGAATTCATAACAAATTCCTCCCTTCCCCTAAATTTAGTCCTATATTAATTAAAGAATATAGACTTCCAGTTTCGTTCCTGCCTCGAGGGGTCCGCTCCCAGCAGGAATGATGGCCAGCAGGTTACAGTCACTCATAGATGAAACAGAACCATTATGCTGGTTGTTAAGTGGAATAAAATATAACATACCATTCCGGAACTCAGAGTGTCCTTTCAAAATCCTTGTAACAGGACTTGATTTTTTAAACTCAGATCCCAGATAAGCAGTGGTCTGTGGAAATGTGATATCTGATCTTCCACATAGTTTTCTCATAAATGGAAATCCGACACATAACAGACCAGTTGCGGCAGCACCTGGATTACCGGATAAGCCCAGAATGACTTTTCCATTCTTTAATGCTCCAAGCATTGCGCCGCCCGGTTTGAATTTTAACCGGTGAAAAAGAAGCTCGCCGTCGATGCGGCGAATCACTTCCGGCATATAGTCAAAATCACCAGCAGACACCCCACCTGTAGTGATTACTATATCATTTGTCTCAAGAGCGCCATTGACGGCGTCGCAAAGTGAATCCAAATCATCATTTACAATATTCAGATAGTTGGCGGTCATGTGGTGTTTTTGGATATAACCGCCTAAAAGATAAGGATTCGTATTATAAATTTTACCATATTCCAAAGGAGAACCTACATTTAAAAGTTCACTTCCGGTGCTGATCAGTCCGACAGAAAGCTTTTTGTAGACTGGGATTTCAGCAATGCCTTGTCCTGCAATCAAAGCCAGGTCAGAAGCGGTAAGAAGTTTTCCTTTTGGAACTAACAAGGTTCCTTTTTCAACATCTTCACCCGGTGGAACAATGTTATTGCACATGACCGGTGCGTTTAAAGTGACTGTTGTATCTGTAAAAGTTGTGCGTTCATGCATAATAATGGCATCTGCCCCTTCTGGAACAGGAGCGCCGGTCATGATGCGGGCAGCTTTTCCTTCGGTAATAGGATATTTTGGAATACTTCCGGCTGGAATAACTTCTGTGACTTTGAGCGTTACAGGGTGCTTTTGTGTAGCGCCTGATGTGTCAGCCTGACGAAGTGCATATCCGTCATAGGCGCTTCTGGAAAAAGAAGGAACCGGAATGACAGAGATGATATCTTTTGCAAGGATTCGTTCAAAAGCATCTTTTAATAAAATCTGTTCGGTCTGTAAACAATCTGAGGTTATCAGATTGAGAAGGCAATCAGATGCTTCTTTCAAAGTTTGAATGTTCATATGTATTCTTTCCTTATATATATAGCAAATAAATTAATTAATGTTTCAACAGGTCATTATGATACTGCTGTAAAATATACTCAGCAAGTGCTTCGATATCATCTCGGTTATAAACCGGAGCAGATAATTTCAAAGCGGGTATAGCTTTATCAGCAGTTATATAAGCAATACAGTCAGAGGCAGAAGAAATTAATTCTTGATTTTGTTCTCTGCTTCCCGTTAAAAGAATGAGCTTTGGATAAGAACTCCATTTGAAGCCTTCTAAAAGAATGAGATCTGCATCACCGACAAGAGCAGACAGATTCTCTTCTTGTAAGGATTCTCTTTTAATAATAGAATACTTATCGTTGTCAAAAACTATGGATGTACTTGCACCTGATTGCCAAAAACGATAACTGTCTGTTCCGGCAGAATCCGGTTCAAAGGAATGTCCATCATGTTTGACAGTAGCTACCTTAAGGCCTCTTTGGATTAAGGCAGGAATCAGACGTTCAATTAAAGTAGTTTTTCCGAAATTTTTAAATCCGGAAATCGCAAGATAACTTTTTGCAGTAAGTTTTTGATATTCTTCAGGTGTATTGATATTCTGAAGCTGCCAGGACTCATCCCCAATATGATAATAGTAAGTAGCGAGGCTGTTCAGAGCATCCATAATTCTAAATTTTCCGTCATTTAAGCACCTTTCCAGTACTGGAATGCAGCTTTTACGATAAATACCACACAAAGGATGAAGTCCTTCGTCTTCTGTAACACAGATTAAAGCATCTGCATTTGCAGATTCCATAGCTTCTTCCATGTGATGCGCCAGTGCCCGTGTAAAAAGAGGAACGTCACAGGGGAGAACTAATAAAGTATCTGATTTGCAGACAGATAGAGCACTGAACAGTCCACTCATAGGACCGCAGTCTGGATAACTGTCAGAAACCATTTGATAAGGGATTTCCGGATGCCGGCTGGCATCATCTACTGAAATTAGAATCTCTGGATAATCATGTAATTCAAAAGCTAGTTTATCAAGAAATGTTGTTCCATTGAGCCGTAGGGAGGATTTCCGATATCCCATTCGACGGCTTTTTCCTCCTGCCAAAATCAGGCAGCCTGTGTTCATCTGTATCACCTCATGTTGTATTTATCTATAAACAAGCGTGCTTATAGGCGTTTCGTTCAGCTCATTATAGCATTTAAAATTAAAATTTACAATGAAAGATATAGTTTTCACAGGATTGATAAAAATGGAACAAATTTTAAGCGTGCTTATTAAGGAAAATATAAAGACGCTATAAGAAAAAACTATAGAAAAACGGCTGATATTGTGAATAAAATAGCATTTTAACTAAAAAAGATAAAAATATTTACAAAAATTTATCTAAATGCTATAATATATCTACTGTAACCGAGAAAAATATATCATTAAGATCATTAAGAGGGAAAGGAAAGAAAACAATGAGTAGATTAACGATCGATACTCCAAGCAGGGCAGATCTTGTTATGGAGCAGCTCTACAAAGATCTTGAGCGCAGAATCGAATCCAGTCCTCCGGGATTATGCCCAGTGGATTTATCGCGTGCATTTTTGGAGTTATGCCACGCTCAGACTTGTGGAAAATGTGTACCTTGTCGTGTCGGTCTTGGTCAGTTAAATCATCTGATCAGAAAAGTTCTAAACGGTAATGCGACAATGGAGACACTGGATACTATGGAACAGACAGCAAAGTCCATTATGGAATCAGCCGATTGTGCGATTGGATATGAGGCAGCACATATGGTATATAAGGGGCTGATTGGATATCGAGATGATTACATCGAGCATATTAAGAACGGACGTTGTACCTGCACCTATAATCAGCCGGTTCCGTGTGTATCTTTATGTCCGGCGCATGTAGACATCCCAGGATATGTAGCGTTAGTTGGGGAAGGACGCTACGCAGACGCAATCCGTCTGATCCGAAAAGATAATCCATTCCCGACAACATGCGGATTTATCTGTGAACATCCATGTGAGGCAAGATGCCGTAGAAATATGATCGATGATTCGATCAATATCCGTGGACTGAAACGTGTGGCAGCGGATTTTGCAGGGGAAGTAGAACCGCCAAAGTGTGCACCAAGTACTGGAAAACGAGTTGCTGTATTAGGAGGAGGTCCGGGTGGACTTAGTGCTGCTTATTATCTGCAGCTTATGGGACACCAGACAACTGTATATGAGATGCTTCCAAAACTTGGAGGTATGCTTCGTTATGGTATTCCGAATTACAGACTTCCAAAGAATCGCCTGGATGAAGATATTAATGCAATCCTGAAGACAGGGGTAGAAGTAAAATACGGTCTTAAGATTGGTGAGGATATTACAATTCAGCAGCTTCGAAGTGAGTATGATGCTGTGTTGATCACAATCGGAGCAAGTACTGATAAAAAATTAGGACTGGAAGGCGAAGACGCAGATGGCGTGATTTCTGCAGTACAGTTCTTAAGAGATGTAGGAAAAGATGAAGCATTGGATCTGACTGGAAAGGAAGTTGCAGTTGTTGGTGGTGGTAACGTATCTATGGATGCTGTTCGTACTGCTAAGAGACTGGGCGCTAAGAAAGTCAGCATTGTATATAGAAGAAGAGTTGCAGATATGACAGCACTTCCGGCAGAGATTGAAGGAGCAATCGCAGAAGGAATCGAAGTACAGACTCTGAAAGCACCATCAGCTCTGGACATTGATGAGAATCATCATATCAAAGGACTTTATGTGACACCACAGATGATCAGTGAGATCAAGGGTGGTCGTGCAAGCGTAAAACCGACAGGTGAGGAAGATAAATATATTCCATGTGATGTACTTGTTGTTGCAATTGGTCAGAACATAGAGACAGAGCATTTTGCACAGGCAGGAATTCCGGTAGAACGCGGTAAGATCGTGACAACTGCAAGCGGAGATTTCTTAGATATGCCAGGTGTATTTGCCGGTGGGGACTGCGCAAGTGGTCCGGCTACTGTAATCAAAGCGATTGCAGCAGCAAAAGTTGTAGCTGCCAATATTGATGAATATCTTGGATATCATCATGAGATTTCCTGCGATGTAGAAATCCCGAAGGCAAGCCTTCATGACAGAGTTCCTTGCGGACGTGCAGAACTTACAGAGCGTGAGGCATGTGAGAGAGTCTGTGACTTTGAAGGTGTGGAGAACTGCATGACTGAAAAAGAAGCGAAGCAGGAAGCGTGTCGCTGCTTACGCTGTGATCATTTCGGATATGGAATATTTAAAGGAGGCAGAGAAAAATTATGGTAAATCTTACAATAGATGGAAGACAAATTTCAGTAGAAGAGAATACCACAATTATGGAAGCTGCCAAATCCGTTGGTATTCAGATCCCGAGCCTTTGTTATCTTAAAGGTATCAATGAAATTGGAGCCTGCCGCGTGTGTGTGGTAGAACTGGAAGGAAAAGACAGATTGATCACTGCCTGCAACAATGTTTGCGAGGAAGGTATGGTCATTTATACAAATAGTCCGAAAGTCAGAAAAGACAGACGTACAACGGTTGAATTGATTTTGTCAGAGCATGACTGTCAATGTGTAACCTGTATGAGAAGTGGTAACTGTAGTCTTCAGAAGATCGCGAATGATCTGGATATCCTGGAACTGCCATTTCACCAGTATCTGGAGCATCAGGCGTGGGATAAGACATTTCCGCTGATCCGTGATTCTGCAAAATGCATCAAATGTATGCGTTGTGTTCAAGTATGTGATAAAGTACAGGGACTTGGTATTTGGGATGTAGAAGGAACCGGTTATCATACAACCGTTAATGTGTCAGGACATAATTCAATCCGTGAAGCAGACTGTGCACTTTGTGGTCAGTGTATTACACATTGTCCGGTAGGAGCACTTCGTGAGAGAAGCGATACGAATGAAGTATGGAAAGCGATTGAGGATCCAGAGAAGATAGTAGTGGCGCAGGTAGCACCGGCTGTACGTGCAGCATGGGGTGAGGAGCTTGGTCTGGCACCGGAAGAGGCAACGGTTGGAAAGATTATGGATGCCCTTAAGAGAATGGGAATCAACTATGTATTTGACACCACATTTTCAGCAGATCTTACAATTATGGAAGAGGGCAATGAATTTGTAAAGAGATTTACAAGTGGTGAGTTGAAAGACCGTCCGATGTTCACATCTTGTTGTCCGGGCTGGGTACGCTTTATTAAGAGTCAATTTCCACACCTTGTAAAATATCTTTCTTCCGCAAAATCACCACAGCAGATGTTTGGTGCAGTTATGAAAACATATTTTGCAGAAAAACTGGGTGTGAGTCCAGAGAAGATTTATACAGTATCTGTTATGCCATGTGTGGCTAAGAAGGCAGAGCGTGAGATGGATCTTTATTATGAAGAGTATGCAGGACATGATATTGATGCAGTGATTACAACTCGTGAGTTGATTCGAATGATTCGCTCCGCACACATCAGTCCGGAAACGTTGACAGATATCGAGAGTGATCGTCCGATGCATGAAGGTACCGGAGCAGGAGTTATCTTTGGTGCTACTGGTGGAGTTATGGAGGCAGCTCTTCGTTCTGCTTACTATATTATTAAAGGTGAGAATCCTCCGGCAGAGGCATTTACAGCAGTCAGAAGCCAGGGATTCAATGAAAATGACGGAGTTCAGGAAGCAAATTTCCAGATTAATGATATTACAGTTAGAACTGCTGTAGTCAGTGGACTTGGCAATACAAGAGAATTGATTAAAAAGATTGAATCTGGTGAAGTACATTATGACTTTGTAGAAGTTATGGCATGTCCGGGAGGATGTGTCGGTGGTGGCGGACAGCCAATCCATGATGGAGAAGAACGCGCATTTGAGCGTGGTAAAAATCTGTATTATCTGGATCGCAATGCAAACTTAAGATTCTCTCATGAAAATCCAGATGTTATTGCAATGTACAGAGAGTACTTTGAGGCTCCGAATTCTCACAAAGCACATATGCTTCTTCATACTGAACATAAGAAAAATGCATAAGCATCATAGATAAGGGAATTTTCCCCAATATGACAGCAATTAGCAGGCAACAGTTAGCAGCTATATTATGTGAGAACATGTAAATAGCGAAAAGCTGTTGCCTCTTATTTTATTGAGTCAGAAAAATGGACTTGACAATATGTTTCCGGCGAGTATAATCAAAAGTAAGAGGTTTCATTATATGAAAATAAATTCCATAATACGAAACATATAAGAAAAAGGAGAAAAAGACCATGAATGAAGTATTAGAAAAGATTCAGAAAATCGGTATTGTACCAGTAGTTGTATTAAATGATGCAAAGGACGCAGAGCCACTTGCAAAAGCACTTTGTGATGGAGGACTTCCATGTGCAGAGGTAACATTCCGTACAGATGCAGCAGAAGAGTCTATTCGTATCATGTCTGAGAAATATCCAGAGATGCTTGTTGGAGCAGGAACAGTTCTTACAACAGAGCAGGTTGACCGTGCAGTAGCAGCAGGTGCAAAGTTCATCGTAAGTCCAGGACTGAATCCTAAGATCGTAAAATACTGTGTAGAGAAGAATATTCCAATCACACCAGGAATCTGTACACCAAGTGAGGCAGAGCAGGCAATCGAGAATGGTCTTGAAGTTGTAAAATTCTTCCCGGCAGAGCCAGCAGGTGGACTGAAGATGATCAAAGCTATGGCAGCTCCATACACAGGACTGAAATTTATGCCTACAGGTGGAATCAATGCAACAAATGTAAAAGAGTACCTTGCATATGATAAGATTCTTGCATGTGGCGGAAGCTGGATGGTAAAAGGAGCTCTTGTAGAAGCTGGAGAGTTTGACAAGATTGAGGCAATGACAAAAGAAGCTGTTGAGATCGTGAAGGAAGTAAGAGGCTAGTCTTATGGATAAAAAAGCATTTGATCTGCTGACATTAGGAGAAATTCTGCTTCGTTTATCTCCACCGGATAATGAGCGTATCGTGCGTGGAGAGACATTTCAGAAACAGGTTGGAGGTGCAGAGCTCAACGTAGCTTCAGGTGTATCTCTTTTAGGTCTGAGATCCGGTATTATATCACGAATTCCGGACAGTAGTATCGGTATGTTTGCAAAGAATAAGATCCGATTCTGTGGAGTCAGCGATGATTATCTGGTATACGATACAGGCAAAGATGCAAGACTGGGTGTATATTACTACGAGAACGGAGCATATCCGAGAAAACCGGGTGTGGTCTATGACAGACAACATTCGTCCATGACCAGAATTGACATCGATGAATTTGATGACAGTATATATGAATCGACCAGATGCTTTCATACATCCGGAATTACACTGGCACTCAGTGAAGAGTGTCGGAAGACCGGAGTAGAGATGATTAAGAGATTCAAAGAAAAAGGAGCACTCATTTCATTTGACGTGAATTTCCGCCTGAATCTCTGGTCAGGAGAAGAAGCGAGAAAATGTATTGAAGGAATACTTCCTTATGTAGACATCTTTTTCTGCTCCGAAGACACTGCAAGACTGACATTCGGAAAAGAGGGCAATGTAAAAGAGATTATGGAGAGCTTTGCGGCTGATTATCCAATCTCAGTGATTGCTTCTACACAGCGAACTGTATTAAGTCCAAAGGTACATAATTTTACATCCGTAATTTATGATGCAAAACAGAAGAAATTTTATGAAGAAAAGCCTTACGAGAATATTGAAGTTGTAGATCGTATCGGAAGTGGAGACGCATACTGTTCTGGAGTATTATATGGGCTTTTACGGGAAGGCGGCGGATGTGAAAGTGCACTTCATTATGGAAATGCCAGCAGCGCAGCCAAGAATACTATCCCAGGTGATATGCCATCACTGGATCTGGAAGAGATAGAAAATATTATTCACGATCACCAGACAGTCGGATATCACAGTGAGATGAATCGGTAAAATTGAATATATTGTGAAGTAAATATATGAACCCCGCCTGAGGTTTCAGGGCAGGTGAGATATTTTCTATAGTTGCTGTGTCGCTGATATCTTACTCTCGACGGAAACTCGCTTAAAGAACAAGCTCAAACAATCCGTCGAGAGCAAGGCTATACTCGCAACTATGACGAAAATATCCCAATCCTGCCCTGGAAATCCTCAGGCGTTTTTTGTTTACTTTACAATATATTGAAGAAGAGGAAGTAAAGGATCTCCATGTTACAGTTTTCTACTTAGCCTAAATGATAACCTTCCGGCGTAAGCCGTCCTGCTTCCAAGCAGTTTATTTTTTACATACTGAGTGGGAGAAATAGAACTGAAAAACAGGCGGTGCGCACAGAAACATTGAATTATTTTGCAGTTGATGCGAGCATAGCTTGAACTTTCGGAGCATTGTCTGAGCCTGTTCATCAGGCGAGTTTGCGTAGAAAGTTCAAAATAAGCGGCGCAGCATCAACAAAAAATATTCAGTTTCTGTGTGCACTGCCTGTTTCAATTCTATTTATCACAGCGCATGACAAAAAATAAACAATAATGTTAAAAAAATATCATTTATATATTGACAAATAATTAACAATAATTTATACTACCAATTGTAAAGAAGAAAAGACGTCTAATTTAACCAATAAAACTCATATATTTATATTTACAGGAGGGAATCCAGATGGCTAAGAAGAAAGATGTTGTACCGGTATTTGTTGACAATGTGGAAGCGTTGGAAGCGAAAATGCAGGCAATGCGTGAGGCACAGAAGGTCTTTGCCACCTATACACAGGAGCAGGTCGACAAGATTTTTTATGCGGCAGCAGTTGCAGCGAATAAGATGCGTATTCCACTTGCAAAACAGGCAGTAGAGGAGACTGGACGTGGTATTGTAGAGGATAAGGTAATCAAGAATCATTATGCAGCAGAGTATATCTACAATGCTTATAAAGATACAAAGACTTGTGGCGTTATTGAAGAGGATAAAGCATTTGGAATCAAGAAGATTGCAGAGCCGATTGGTCTTGTTGCAGCGGTTATTCCAACAACAAACCCAACATCAACAGCAATCTTTAAGACATTAATTTGTCTGAAGACGAGAAATGCAATCATTATCAGCCCACATCCGGCAGCAAAGGCATCTACGATTGCAGCAGCAAAGGTTGTTCTGGACGCAGCAGTGAAAGCCGGAGCACCGGAAGGAATCATCGGCTGGATCGATGCACCGTCATTGGAACTGACTAATATGGTTATGAAAGAATCAGACATTATCCTTGCAACAGGTGGGCCGGGAATGGTAAAGGCAGCTTATTCTTCCGGAAAGCCGGCACTTGGAGTTGGAGCCGGAAATACTCCTGTTATCATTGATGACACAGCAGATATTAAACTTGCAGTTAACTCCATCATTCATTCCAAAACATTTGACAACGGAATGATCTGTGCATCTGAGCAGTCCGTAACTGTTCTGGACAGCATTTATGATGAAGTAAAGAAAGAATTTGCATACAGAGGCTGCTATTTCCTGAAAAAAGGAGAAGAGCTTGATAAGGTTCGTAAGACGATTATTATAAATGGAGCATTGAATAATAAGATTCCTGGAAAATCTGCATATGAGATTGCAAAACTTGCAGGTGTGGAAGTTCCGGAAAATACAAAAATTCTGATCGGTGAAGTAGAATCCGTAGACATTTCTGAAGAATTTGCACACGAAAAATTATCACCGGTACTTGGAATGTATCGTGCGAAAACATTTGACGAAGCTCTTGAAAAAGCAGAGCGCCTTGTAGCAGATGGAGGATATGGACACACAGCTTCTCTTTATGTACATCCTGCTGAGACAGAGAAAATTGCAAAACATGCTGAAGCTATGAAGACATGTCGAATCCTGATTAACACACCATCTTCTCACGGAGGAATCGGAGATCTCTACAACTTTAAACTGGCACCGTCTTTGACACTTGGCTGCGGTTCCTGGGGAGGAAACTCCGTATCTGAAAATGTAGGTGTTAAACATCTGATCAATATAAAAACTGTTGCAGAGAGGAGAGAAAATATGCTTTGGTTTCGGACTCCGGATAAGGTATACTTTAAGAAAGGCTGCATGCCGGT
>CAKRCL010000056.1 GCA_934307335.1 uncultured Dorea sp.
TGTAACTTGATACTCTTTTGCCTTTTCTTCCAGTGTAGTTCTATATGGTCCGTCTCCTACCATAATAAGTTTTACATTATCTTTCACGCTTTTGTGATAGCCAAGTAACTCTTCAATATTCTTTTCTTTTGCCATTCTTCCTACATAGACTAAAACAGTTTCATTTTCCTGAATACCATATTGTTTTCTAAGTATTTCTCTGCTTCCATCATCAATTCGTTTTCTAAATTTTTCTGTATCGATTCCTGATGGTACGACACTAACTGGACAATTTATTTTATAACCTTCCAGAATCTGTTCTATCTTTCTACTTGGTGCAATCATGGCGTCCACCTGATCTGATAATTTTCTCGTCATCATCTGTACCAGGCTTCTTCCCCATGCCTTCTGTGGTGAAAAGTAATGTGTATAATCCTCGTATACAGTATGGTAAGTATGAATAATCGGAACTTTCAGTTCTCCGGCAATTCTCTTTGCCAGGAAAAATGTAGAGAACTCACACTGGGAATGAATCAAATCCGGACTCCATTTTAATAACTCCTCCATATATTCTCCTGCTACAACCGGAATCTTTACTCTTGCCTGTGGATATATCTTTCCCATACCTACCGAACCTGCATAGATGACATTTCCTTCTTTATATGAATGACAGTTTCTAGAAAGTGTCAGAACCTTAACTTCATGACCACGTTTTTCCAATTGTTCTGTCAGGTTTAATACGGAAGTCACAACTCCATTTATGACTGGTTTGTACCAGTCTGTTGTAATTAATATTTTCATCATTCACTGCCTCCTCTTCCTTACATTAACAAGCTTATCATCTGGTTCTTAAAATAAACGCAGTCAATTCTAAATATTTCTTAAAGATTCTCGCAATATTTTCTTACTACAAGCACGATTTCTGCATGACGCTTTTTTGTATAATAGGAAATGTAATTTCCCATCATCAAAAAAATCCCTGCGAAGTTATCAATTCAAACTTCACAGGGATCTGTATTCCTGACCTTTTATTCCGAGATACTATATTCTCATGCTTTTATTTCTTACAATTATTTCTTTCCAAAATGAAAGAATCCTTTTTTCTCATATGGCTCTATATGGACGTCTACCAGTTCATATCCAATCTCTTTGATTTTCTTTTTCAGAAATGGAATGTCCAGATTTTCTTCACTGATTACAACCGTCTCACCATCTTTTACGGAAGAGCTCACTTTCTTTACATTAAAATTCTTACGTACTAGATCATTCATATGTGCTTCACACATACCGCACATCATGCCATCTACCTTTAATACCGTCTTTATCATAATTCTATCTGCCTCCTGTTATTGATTCCTGTCAGATTTTCATTTACCTTTAACGCCCTTATCTTATACCCCTCCAAGGTATAAGTCAATGGTCTGGTTTTATTTATCTAACTGATGAAACTTTTTTATCAATAAGAGGCATTTCTATTCTACTCTTTTCCATAATAACAGGTCTCCTTAAAACCAAGACTTTTTACTTTGTCTTCATTTTAAAGAGACCCCTTAAATATCCAGATATAAAATTATAATTTTTTCTTAAACATTAATTTTCTCAAATACCTTTACTGAATATCAAAATATTCCCGGTTATATCTTTTCACCAGAATAACAAATATTACAATGGTAACAACCATCAATATCAAAAACACTACAAACAATATATCTGCACCGCCAATATATGTATTATATAAATCTGTTGCTCCGTATAGTGTTGTCACTAGTCCCAGTGTCAGAAGCGGTCTTCCTGCAACCTTACAATATCCATCCAAATCTTTGCATTTCTTAATATTCGTTCCTTTGGGAAGTAATATCGTATCATTGATTTTCTTTTTTGTTTTCAACAAATAATATGAATAAAGACAATATAATCCACATCCAAGTGCAAATAATCCAAAGATTGCATCCATACTTGTTGCATCCATCTTCATCACTCTTTTCTTATAATTTAGGAATGTATCAACAATCCCGTTTAAGACTATACTTCAAGGATTCCCTTTACTGTATCTTTCATCTTATCTGCATCGCACTCAAGATTATGAAGAATCTTCGCATCCAGAATGTCTTTGATTGCCTGTGGCATCGGTACACCGGATACCTCCTGTAATTTCGGGAGAAGATCGAATTCATCTGCATTCGCATTCTCTGTATCAATGGCACTCATCACGCTCTTTACAAATTTGTATGGACTTGCTGTAGATGCAATGACACATTTTGTCTGATCATTGCTCTGCGCGCGATACTGTCCACACACATGAGCCGCAACTGCTGTATGAGTATCCATAACATATCCTGTCTTCTTATACGTGTCACGAATGCTTTCTGCTGTCTCTTCTTCTGTAGAATATCCGGCAACA
The DNA here is from genome assembly GCA_934307335.1 of uncultured Dorea sp. Taxonomy (GTDB): domain Bacteria; phylum Bacillota; class Clostridia; order Lachnospirales; family Lachnospiraceae; genus Dorea. The sequence continues at coordinate 2,381 of CAKRCL010000056.1, forward strand.
AAATCTGCAAGCTTTTCTTTCATCTCTGGTGTAATTGTATACTTTCCAGTTGTCTTAAGCTCTTCCATCAGTTCTTTTGTCTTCCCTGAATCTTCACCACAGATGAGGTAAATCAGACGCTCCAAGTTACTGGAAATCAGAATATCCATAGAAGGAGATGTAGTTAATACAAACTCGCGGTTCTTATCATACGTTCCTGTCTGGAAGAAATCGTACAATACTTTATTGTCATTAGAAGCACAGATTAATTTAGCAATCGGAACTCCCAGATTCTTTGCATAATATGCCGCCAGAATATTTCCAAAGTTACCGGTCGGCACAACAACATTAATCTTCTCTCCATCTTCAATCTCGCCATTTGCTAAAAGCTTCGTATATGCATAAACATAATAAGCGATTTGTGGCACAAGACGACCAATATTAATAGAATTTGCAGATGAAAACTGATAACCCTTTGTATCCAGTTCCTTTGCCAGTTCCTGATCTTCAAACATCTGTTTTACACCACTTTGAGCATTATCAAAATTGCCATGAATAGCAACAACATCAACATTTGCTCCCTTTTGTGTTCTCATCTGAAGTTCCTGTACCTTGCTGACTCCGTTCTTTGGATAAAATACAATAATTCTCGTTCCTTCTACATCAGCAAATCCTGCCATCGCAGCTTTTCCCGTATCTCCGGATGTAGCTGTCAGAATTACAATTTCATTCTTAACCTGGTTCTTCTTTGCAGAAGTTGTCATCAGATGTGGCAAAATAGAAAGAGCCATGTCTTTAAATGCAATCGTTGCACCATGGAATAATTCCAAATAATACGTATCGTCCACTTTTACAAGTGGTGCAATTGCCTCATCATCAAATTTACTGTCATATGCTTTTTCAATACAATTTCGCAATTCTTGCTCTGTAAAATCTGTAAGAAAACACTTCATGACCTCATATGCTGTCTCCTGATAGCTCAAATCTTTCAGCTCTTCCATAGACTTTGTAAGTACCGGAATCTGCTCTGGTACAAAAAGTCCACCGTCAGGAGCAAGCCCCTTTAAGATTGCCTCTGATGCAGTTACTTTTAAATTCGAATTTCTTGTACTTTTGTAATATAAATTCATCTGTTCCACCCTTCTATGATTCTGGTTGACAATTATTTATTCTTCTTACTATTCGTATATTTCACAAGTCCGCCGGCTGCAATTAGTTTCTGCATAAATTCCGGGAATGGTTGTCCTTTAAACTCTGTTCCCTTTGTACGGTTATAAATCATACCATTATCAAAATCAACTTCCACTTCATCACCTGCTTCAATTCCTTTTGCAGCTTCTGGACATTCGATGATTGGAAGTCCGATATTAATTGCATTTCTATAGAAGATTCTTGCAAACGTCTCTGCAATCACACAGCTGACTCCGGCTGTCTTAAGACAAAGTGGTGCATGCTCTCTAGATGATCCGCATCCAAAGTTCTTGTTTGCCACAATCAGATCACCAGGCTGCACTTTCTTTACAAATTCCGGATCAATATCTGCCATTGCATGGCTTGCAAGCTCCTGTGCATCGAAAGAGTTCAGGTATCTTGCCGGAATGATTACGTCTGTATCTACGTTGTCTCCATATTTAAATACATGTCCTTTTGCTTTCATTATTCAACGACCTCCACTTTCTCAGGATTTGCGATGCATCCTGCAATTGCACTTGCTGCTGCTACCTCTGGTGATGCAAGATAAATCAGGGAATCTACATGTCCCATTCTTCCTACAAAGTTACGATTCGTTGTCGATACACATTTCTCTCCTGCTGCCATAACACCCATATGTCCACCCATACATGGTCCACAGCTTGGTGTGTTCACTGCGCATCCCGCATCTACAAAAATATCCATCAAGCCTTCGTGTATGCACTCTTTATAAATCTTCTGTGTAGCCGGAATAACCATAACACGTACATCTTCATGCACTTTATGTCCTTTGAGAATGGCTGCTGCCTTTCTCATATCTTCCATTCTTCCATTCGTACAAGAGCCTATAACAACTTGATTAATCTTAATTGGATCCATAGCCTCAATCTCATCGATTGTCTTTGCATTGCCAGGAAGATGTGGGAATGCAACGGTTGGACGAACCTGTGCAAGATCAATCTCAACAACTCTCTCATACTCGGCATCGGCATCTGCCTCATAAACTGTATACTCTTTCTTTGTATGCTCGTTCAGATATTGAACCGTCTTCTCATCAACCGGAAAGATTCCATTCTTTGCACCAGCCTCGATTGCCATGTTCGCCATAGTAAAACGATCATCCATAGATAAATTAGCAATTCCATCACCGGTGAACTCCATGGACTTGTAAAGCGCACCATCTACACCAATCTCTCCAATAATATGAATGATGATATCTTTTCCGCTTACATATTTTCCTGGTTTTCCGGTTAATACAAACTTAATTGCACTTGGAACTTTAAACCACAGCTCTCCCGTAGCCATTCCTGTCGCAATATCAGTTGTACCAACCCCTGTAGAGAAGGCTCCGATTGCTCCATATGTACAAGTATGTGAATCAGCTCCAATGATCAGCTCTCCTGCTGCAACCACTCCTGCCTCAGGAAGAATGGCATGCTCTACTCCGGATTTTCCTTGTTCAAAATACCAATGCAGGCCCTGTGCCTTTGCAAATTCACGGATTGCTTTTGAGTTCTCTGCGGATTTGATATCTTTATTCGGTGTAAAATGATCCGGTACAAATACTACTTTATCCTTATCAAATACAGTATCGGACATCTGCTTTAAAATTGGCAGTGCCATAGGCCCTGTTATATCATTTGCCATTACTACGTCGAGTTTTGCCTCTATCAACTGTCCTGCTTCCACATGATCCAGTCCAGCATGCGCAGCTAATATTTTCTGCGTCATTGTCATTCCCATCACGACAACCTCCTGTTCTTCCTGTTAGTGCTTTTTATGATGTTTCTTAGCTTTTCGCCATGCGTTCATTGTACCACACAGCACAATTACGGTGCAAGAAAGAATCAGCAATAGGAAAATTCCTGTTACATTTGCTACATCTCCTGTTTTGACGCTTGATGCTTTTAGCGGTTTTTGCTGTATAACTTCCGGTGTCTCAGGGAGTTTCGGCTCTTCTATTTTCGGACTTTCCGGTGTCGGCTCTTCAGGTGTTGGCTTTTCAGGTTCCGGCTCTACCGTTACTATCTCTCTATCTTTCGTTTCTTCAGCATTATCCGCTCTTACAATCACTTCATTTTCAATCTCTTTTCCAATTACGCTTTCATCCGTAATCACAACTTGATATTCAACGGTATATTTTTGACCACTCTCAGGCCCTTCTAAAAATTCGCACACATGAAGCGTATACGAATTTCCCTGCACCGTAATTATTACGTCCGTTATTTCCTGACCTGTTTCATCTAAAAGTATGACTGAATTTTCCTCAAGCTTTACTCCTTCTGTAAGAATCGTATCTGTAATTACAACATTTTTCGCAACTGCTTTTTCAATCTGCTGTGTAACATCGATCGTATATGTAATGGTATCCCCTAGTTTATATATCTTATCTGGTCTATCTGCATTTTTTTCTACTTGAAGTTCTGGGCTATCCATCCATTTCACCTGCAATGTGATTGGTTCTGATTCAATCTGTTTCAAAGAAGAAGTACCAATATCCTGACTTCCATTTCCAGTTTTTACAACAAGTGTCCTCCATGTGCTGGTGAGTTCTCCCTTGATTTCACCACTATTCCATGTTGTGCCATTTCCATAAGTCACATCTGCTTTCAAATAAAACAAATCTCCTCCAGCCACTCTTACATTTCCTTCTTCTACTGTATTCTTTGTCTCATTTACAAGCATTACTCCCTGCGGAAGCGGAATCACGATTCCATTTGCAGTATCTCCAACACATTTGATACTCTGAGTCCTTTGACACTTTTGTTCTCTGTCATAATATGCTGTCAGATCTGATTGTGAAAATGTCAGATCTGCATCTGGAATATCCGGAAGACCTTTCACATAATCTGCATACATAACTACTGCACTTGCAATATCTTTATTCAAGCCTTTAAAAGCAGCACTATTCTGATTACATCCGTCATAAATGTATGATAATACACAATGCGTCAGACAATATGCATTCGCGTCTGCACCCCAGCCTCCAGTCAATGAATCTTTGATATACTTTTCATAGCCCGGACCACCATACATATAATACATAGCCTTTCCAAGATGAGTCCCCGAATCCAACTCCGTTCCACTATACACACCATTTCCCGGAGATTTCATATCCGGTTCCAGACAAAATGCCAGATTACCATCCACATAATAATAATGGGTCGAATATCCCATATACTTGACAGCCTCTCCCTTAACAAGCGAAACTTCTTTCGCCTCTGCTCGTACGGTCGGCCAAATGAGTAACAAAAAGAACAGCCCAGACACCAAAATGAGCTTGCGGGCAAAACAAACTCCTCTTTTTTCCATATGTAATTCTCCTCTTTTTAATAATTGAATTCTTAATTAATGGGTTACAAAAAAGACCTCCTTTCACCGTTTTCTCGTTTTGGAAACTTGGGAAGAAATAAATTCCCTTTTGGGGATTACCCCTTGATTGTCTTACTGAAAATTAGAATTTCTTAGACGAGTGTTATTATCATAGCCAGAATGCTATAATTTGTCAATAGTACTTTTAAATAAAATATTCGATGGTTTTCTCAGACGTAAGCTCTGTGTTCTTATTAAAAAGGATGATTGCCTCCCGGCCCTGATAAGGTCCCAGAGAATAGACATTTAACGCAATTTTATTAAAATACTTCCATGGCACAATGCGATTATAGCGTGTCGGACAATTTTCGACAATCTGTATATCATCAAGACCATATCCTTCCTGGTCATAATACGGATCAAACATGTAAACATTTTCACCCTCTTCGCCTGTAAGGAGAACATAATGCCATTCATCAGAAAACAGACGCAACACAACAGCGCCCCCTCTTCTGAGAGCGTCATTAACATAGCTTTCATTTCCAAGATACACTTCTTTTCCAGACAGATAACGGCTTTTTACAGGGAGAATTCCAAGATTCCCCATGCTGTTCAGCCAGTTTGACAGAAACATCATGGCAGCACAGGACGTTCCACTTTTTCCGGGAACCCCTTCACTGCTATAGCAGTCCAGACAATATAACATAATGTTGCGCAAGACTTCCGGTGGAATTTCCTCCCGTTCGAATAAAAAACTGATGGCATTCTGCATAGATGTCGGTCCGCAGTCATATTCTGAAAACTGATAATGTAATGAATTTTTCATGCCTGTCTCCTTTAGAAAAACTGGCGGATACATTTCGCATCCACCATGAATCAAAAACTAATCTGTTGCATAAGAAACAAATTTCATTCTTTAGATATAATACATATCCTGTCCATAGTCTACATACGTCTGGTACTCTTTTTCCAGATCATAAAGTGTAATGCCTGTCAATATCTTCTCCAGTTCATAATTCACCTTATCTATGACCAGTTTTTGTATTGCCTCCGGTGCTGCTTTATAATCACAGTCTTCCGGCACATCTTCAGCCTCGATTCTATAATCACCTTCCAGGGCTTCGATCACCTCTGAAATTGTAATCTGTTCTGCAGGTTTATTTAAAAAATATCCCCCCTGAGACCCTTTTATACTCTTAACGATTCCTGCTTTTCTAAGGCTCGCAAATACCTGTTCCAGATACTGTGGAGAGATATTATTTCTCTCTGCGATGCCTCCCAATGCTACCTGCTCATTTTTAGAATTTACTGAAAGATCAATTAATGCCCGCAGGCCATATCTGCTCTTCATCGAAAGCTTCATATTCTTCTCTCCTCTAGTTTAACGCATCAGACAGCCGGCTTTTGCCCGCTGTCCTGCGTCGATATCAATTTACTCTTTTTTATTTTAATCTTATTCAGCAAACAATGGTGTTGAATAGTATCGATCTCCATTATCCGGAAGCAATGCTACAATCGTTTTACCTTTGTTCTCCGGACGCTTTGCATAATCAATTGCTGCCCACAAAGCTGCTCCTGAAGAAATACCAACAAGAACACCTTCCTTTTTTGCAAGAAGCTTTCCTGTTGCAAATGCATCGTCATTCTCAACCGTGATAATCTCATCATAAACCTTTGTATTCAATACATCCGGAACAAATCCTGCTCCAATTCCCTGAATTTTATGTGCCCCACTCTTACCTTCTGAAAGTACCGGTGATGTTGCAGGCTCAAGTGCTACGATCTTAACATCTGGTTTTTTCTCTTTTAAATATTCTCCAACACCTGTCAGTGTTCCACCTGTACCAACTCCTGCGATAAAAATGTCCACATCTCCATCTGTATCATTCCAAATCTCAGGTCCCGTTGTTGCTTTATGTGTTGCCGGGTTTGCAGGATTTACAAACTGTCCAGGAATGAAACTGTCCGGAATCTCCTTTGCAAGCTCATCTGCTTTTGCGATTGCACCTTTCATTCCTTTTGCTCCTTCTGTGAGAACTATCTCTGCACCATATGCTTTCAAGATATTCCTTCTCTCAACACTCATTGTCTCTGGCATAGTCAATATAATTCTATATCCCTTTGCTGCCGCAATCGCAGCAAGACCAATTCCCGTATTACCTGATGTTGGCTCTATAATAACAGAGCCTTCTTTCAGAAGTCCTTTTTCCTCTGCGTCTTCAATCATTCCTTTTGCAATTCTGTCCTTTACACTTCCTGCCGGATTAAAATACTCAAGCTTTACAAGAACTTTTGCTTCAAGTCCCAGTTCTCTTTCAATATTCTTAACCTCAACCAAAGGTGTCTTTCCAATTAAATCAATCGTACCACCATAAATCTTTGCCATGCCAGCTTCCTACCTTTCCTATCGATGTGCTATGCTTTGTTATTGCTATTAATATAGCACTGTATATCAAACTTGTCAACTAGGTTTTATATGTTTTATACTTTTCAATGTTTTATATTTTTACTTTAAGAAACTTTAGGAATTTTCAAAAAGTAATTGATTGTCCGCACATTTCGTAATAATCTATAACCACTTTAAGAGAAGCAATCTACAACTCTTTCAAAATTCTAAGTCGTAAGACATCTCATTTCGGTGTTTCATGTTCGAAACTGCTATCCGATATGAAGAGAAATGTAACTGTAGGCATAGATATTATATTGCAAAGATGAATCGAAAACTTTATAATGAAAGAAGAAATGGATGGAGCAAAAGAGAAAGACGATAGAATGGTATCCGGCATTCACGGCTTCACTTCAGATTGAGTTCGAAGATGAAGCTGATAAAATAATATTTGAACCGGAACATTTGTTATCAAAGAAACCCCTGCAGATTGATGAACTTATAATAAAAGTTCATGACAATGAGAAAATCCAGAAAAATATAGGGAGAATATTTCGAAAGCATAATATTGTGGAATATAAAAGTCCAGATGATTATCTGACAATTAATGATTTTTATAAAGTATATGGGTACTGTTGCTTTTATCAGTCGGATACTGAACATGTATGTGAGATTCTACCGGAAGAACTGACTATAACATTTATATGTAACCATTATCCGAGAAATCTAATACAGCATTTGGAAAAAGTTCGAAAGTTGCAAATAAAAAAAGAAGAGCCAGGGATATATTATTTTGTTGGTGATGCAATTCCAATTCAATTATTGATTACAAAAGAATTGAATCTGGAAGAGAACCGATGGCTTGGCAGCTTGAGAAGCAATATTAAGAATCAAAGTGAGATTGAAGCGATTTTAAAAGAATATGAAGGAAAAAAAATTTCAAAATTATATCAGGCAGCAATGGAAGTAATAACAAGAGCTAACTGGAATGCAATAAAGGAGGCGAAACCTAGTATGTGTGAAGCACTAAAAGAATTAATGGCAGAAGAATTCCAGGAACTGGAAGAGCAAGTGACAGAACGAGTAACGGAGCAAGTAACAGAACAGGTGACGGAACGAGTAACAAAACAGGTGACGAAGCAGTTGGTAAAAAATTTATACGAAAATATAGGTAATGCTGAAAAAGTTGCAGAAATGTTAAAATTACCCATTGAAACCGTTCACAGATTACTCTAAATAATATGTGGAGACCGTTTCAAGTTTTGTGTAAACGTTAAAAACTGATATAAGATTTGTGAATAGTTACAAATGGGCAGAGCCGATTTTCCGGATTCTGCCCATATCTGCATTATACAGGAGTTTTTGGGCATGTCAATAAAACCTGCCTAAAACAAGCTGTTTTTACAGGTTGCGTCCGATTAGACGTTCTTCAAAATAGATTT
>CAKRCL010000057.1 GCA_934307335.1 uncultured Dorea sp.
AAGTCCAAGAAAAATTGGTTGTCATTAATAGAAAAATTGCTATACTATTAAGTAGAGGTAGTATAGTAGAAAAGCCTCATCGTATAAGATGGGGCTTTTCTACAAAAAAATATTTATAGCAGGAGAGCATGATTCATGAAGAATAACATTTTATTCCATGGAAGTAATGTAATAGTATCAAAACCTAAGATTTTGATTAACGGATATTATAAAGATTTTGGGTATGGATTTTACTGTACTAATATAAAAAAACAGGCAACGCGTTGGGCATTGACTAAAAAAGGTGCATCAATTATCAATAGCTATTCTTATACTAAAAATGAAAGTTTGAAAGTGCTTCAATTTGAGACAACAACAGAAGAATGGCTGCAATTTGTAGTGAATTGCCGCAGAGGAATTGAGCATGCATTTGATATTGTAGAAGGACCTATGGCAGACGATCAGATTTGGGATTATGTAGAAGACTATATGTCCGGCAAGATTTCTAAGGCAGCGTTTTGGGAACTTATTAAGTTTAAATATCCAACACATCAGATGGTGTTTTGTACAGAGGACGCGTTGAATACGTTACATTTTGAAAGGAGTGAAACGTTATGATGAATATATATTTTCCAGACGAAGAGATAACAGACAACGACCTCTATTTTATCTGTTATATGATAGAACGCGTGGCGAGAAAGCTTCATCAGAAGAATAAATATGTGGTAAATACAATTGGAAGAGATGCATTAAAACATCTGATCAGTGTGGCAAATGTACTACACTGCGAAAATCCCCTGCAAGTTGAAGATGATTGGATTGAAGAATACCATCTTCAGGAAGGTGATTATGACATCACGGATGTTGACAGAGAACTAGCGGAGATTATCCCCACACCTTTGGAAATGGGAAAAGTTTATAAGAGGTTGATTATAGATACATTACAGCTGGGGGAAGATTATGTAGATGGGATTCTTCGAGTTTACAATAATGAACTCTGCAATGTGATTGACAATTATAACTGCAGTGCATTTTATGAGCCATCCTATGTAATCGCAAGAGCATATCAGAATGGTGGATTTTAAATGAAGGTATGTAAAAAGGAGGGAGCGTATGTCGAATATTACCGTCTGGACCAAACAGCATGAAAATGTATTAAAAGAGTTGGAGACGACCGGTCGTTACATTGCGAAGCGGGAGTATATCAGGATGGATTTGAAAGAACAGGCTCCGGTCGTGCTGGAAGCTTATGACTGGCTGGTAAAGCACGGACCGGACAGGGCAAATAAACCGGCAGACGTGGAGTATCCGGTATGGGTGTCATTTACCAACGAAGGAACAATGATGAACAGTGAAAATACAGTAATTTTAGAGTTGTCACTGGATTCTGCAATCATCACATCAGTTAATATTGCAAAGTGGGGACATATTTTAAACTATGGATATATTCCAAAAGACGAAAATGACCTGAAACGCCACAGACAGCTTCTGGATGATTATGGAATCAGTGATGTAAAAGCGGTTATTTCCCAGTTCTACCCACAGATCAAGCGGGAGATACAGAATAGCTGGGAGCGGTTGTTTGATGATACAATCCTTATGGGAAGTGATGCGAAATATGGAAATGTATGGGAGTTGAGGAGAGAATGGCTGACAGATGTAATACGATAAGACTGTATTCTTTTCAGACTGATGTTGTATATCAGGTATTGAAACGGGACGGCGTATGTTATTCAAAAGAAGAGTATGTACGAAAAAAATATAAGGAGTCTGCGAAGGTATTCATAAATGCATATGGCTGGTTTGTAAATGAGGCGCAGCATATAGTTCCAAAACCAGAAGGAGCCGAGTATCCGTACTGGGCATTCACAGATCTTTATAATGTCGACCAGAGCGGAGAGGGACATGTGCTGACATTAGATGTGCCAATTGGAGAAGTAATCTTGTTCGATATGTTCGACTGGACAAAGATTATGCAGATGCATTATATCGGTGAAAATGAATCAGAAGAATCAGCATTTTCCGAAGAATTGAAAAACATGGGAATGAATGAATTTCAGATTATGACCAGTAATTTTTATCCTGAGCAGAAAGCGAGAATTCAGGAAAGCTGGAAACGTCTGTTCTGTCATCAGCAGGCAATCGAGGCGGGGGATAACAGCAGTGTTCACAGTGTGCAGGCAGGACTGTGGTGCATCAAAGATGAGTGGATTATAAAACAGTTTTGAAAGGTAAAAATAAGCTGATTTCATAAAGCAGATTTATGAATATTATTACCTGAAGAAAAACGAAATAAAAAACTGCACCTGCCAAAAAAATTTGCTTTTCCTAAAAAAACTTACTATACTATTTTTTATGTAACATTATCACAAGGGAGTGTATCTGATTTATGAATAAAAAAGAAGTACTGGAGATCCGCAAACAGTTTACTCAGGAAAACTGTACGATCACACGTATCTGTGGCTGCTATGTAGACCACGAAAAAGAGAAAAAAATGGAGATGAAAAAGGCTTTCCTGTCTATGCCGGAGGAAGAAGCTTTCAAATATTTTGATATTTTCAAACATACATTATCCGGAACCATCGGGAAAAATCTAATGACTATGGAATTCCCGCTTGATCAGGAGCTGGAAGGCGGCGCACAGGAGTTACTTTTAAAATTGCGTGACACAAAGCTTACAGACGATCTGCTTTTGGAAGAGTTCTACGATAAGGTGATTGAGAACTATGAATTTGCAGAAAACTATTACATTATATTAATTCACGCAGCATACGATGTTCCTGGCAAATCTTCTGACAATATGGAAATGTTTGATGCTTCCGATACTGTTTACGAACATATTATGTGCAGCATTTGTCCTGTAAAACTTACAAAAGCAGGTCTTACATACAATGCTGAGAAAAATAATATCGAAGACCGCATCCGTGACTGGTTTGTAGAACTTCCTGCAACCGGATTTCTTTTTCCGGCTTTCCAGGATCGTGCAAGTGATGTTCATCAAGTACTTTATTATTCTAAGAAGCCGGAAGATCTTCAGCCAGACTTTATCGCAAATGTACTTGGTAATATTACACCGCTGACAGCGAAAGATCAAAAAACAACATTCCAAAGTCTTGTCAGTGACACACTTGGCGATGATTGCGATTACAATACCGTCCGCAATATCCATGATAATCTGAACGAACTCATGGAAGAAGCAAAAGAATCACCGGATCCTCTTGAATTATCAAAACCGGACGTGAAACATCTGTTAGAACGAAGTGGTGTTCCAGAAGAAAAAATGGAACATTTTGACAAGAATTTCGAAGAAGCTGTCGGAGATAAAAACACTCTTCTGGCTTCCAATATTGCCAGTGTCAAAACTTTCCAGATTGAGACACCTGACATTATTGTAAAAGTAAATCCAGAAAGATCCGATCTTGTCGAAACACGCGAAATCGACGGAAGACGTTGTCTCGTCATTGCAATCGATGATCACCTGGAAGTAAATGGCATCGAAGTTCGTTAAAATATAGTAAAAAGCAGGAAGTTTTTCTAAACTTTCTGTTTTTTATTTGCTTATTTTTTCTAACTTCTGTATAATTGTATACTATAATAATAGAAAAGAATTATCGAAAGGAAGAGTAGTTATGGCAAACAACACAAACAAAAAAAGCGCCAGCGCACTGATTGGCGCAGCATTTCTTATGGCAACTTCTGCGATCGGTCCTGGATTTCTTACACAAACCGGACAATTCACAGGAAATCTCAAAGGAAGTTTCGGCTTCGTAATTTTAGTATCTGTAATTTTAGCAGCAATCGTACAGCTCAATGTATGGAGAGTTCTCTGCGTATCCGGCATGCGTGGTCAGGATGTCGCTAATAAAGTCTTACCTGGTCTTGGATATGTCATTGCATTCCTTGTTGTAGCAGGTGGTCTTGTATTTAACATCGGTAATGTCGGTGGTGGTGCCCTCGGCTTTAACACCTTACTCGGCATCCCTACTACATATGGCTGCTTCCTCGCCGGAGCAATCGCAATCTGTGTATTCCTTTATAAAAATGCATTAAATGCTATGGATACACTTACCAAAATCCTTGGCGGTCTTATGATTGTAGTTATCTTTGTTGTAATCCTGATTGTAAAACCACCGGTTGGAGTCGCTGTAAAAGAAACATTTGTACCAACTGCTTCTATGGACAGCATCTTCCCTGCAATCCTGACACTGCTTGGTGGAACTGTTGGTGGATACATCACATTTGCCGGAGCACATCGTCTGATCGATGCCGGAATCACAAAAGAAGAGAATTTAAAAGAAATTAACAAGAGTTCTGTTATGGGAATCGGAATTGCGACTATCGTTCGTATCCTTCTGTTCCTTGCTATTTTAGGTGTTGTAGTTGAGACTGCTACTTCTCCTGCAACTACTCTTGACGCAAGCAACCCAGCTGCTGATGCATTTTTACAAGGTGCCGGCCAGCTCGGATATCGTTTCTTCGGACTGGTACTTCTGTGTGCAGCAGTTACATCCATTATCGGATGTGCTTACACATCAGTATCTTTCTTGAAAACATTTAGTAAAACAATCGCTGACAATGAAAAATGGTTCATCGTGGGATTCATCGCACTGAGTACAGTTGTTATGGCTCTTATTGGTCAGCCAGCTACTCTGCTTGTATTGGCAGGTGCTCTGAACGGACTGATTCTTCCTATTACATTAGGTGTATGTCTGATCGCATCCCAGAAAAAATCCATCATGGGTGAAAATTATAAGCATCCAACATTGCTTCTGATTCTTGGTATCGTCGTTGTTATTATCTCTGCATACCTTGGAATCACATCCCTCGGAAAACTGAGCGCATTGTTCGCATAAGGAGATGATGTATTTATGGAAGAAATAAAAATCCACACAGCCGGTGATTCTTCTGTCCTGATTGAATTTGGACAGGAGATTTCTCCGGAAATCAATGCAAAAATTACGGCCTTCGTCCATCTGATGAAGGCCCAACATGTCGAAGGAGTCAAAGATATGATTCCTGCATTTACAAGTCTTCTGATCAATTATGATCCAAGAGTTGTAAGTTACGGCGCTTTTAAAGAACGTCTGGAAAAATTATTAAAGCTCGAACTTAGCCAGGGTTCCTCATCCTCCAGAATTTTTGAGATTCCAGTCTGCTACGGTGGCGAATATGGCCCTGATCTGGAAAATATTGCAAAGCTGGCAAATCTTAGCACTCAGGAAGTCATTGACATCCACAGCAGTGAAGATTATCTTATCTACATGCTCGGATTCCTTCCTGGCTTTTCTTATCTTGGAGGTCTTGATAAACGCATTCACACACCTCGACTTGCCAATCCTCGTATCCGAATTCCAGCCGGAAGTGTTGGTATCGGTGGTTCCCAGACTGGTATTTATCCACTGGACTCTCCTGGCGGCTGGCAGCTTCTGGGACTGACTCCGGTAAAGACTTATGATCCGAACCGTGAGATTCCAATTCTCTTTGAAGCTGGTGATTATATCCATTTCGTACCAGTCACAGAGAATGATTTTCTTGAAATTAAAGAACAGGTGAATCAGGGCACATATGAATGTGTGATTCGCCAGAAAGGAGTGTAATTATGGGAATTCGCATTTTAAAAGGCGGAATGCTTACAACAGTACAAGACAGCGGACGTCCCGGATATCAAAGTCAGGGATTTGGAGTATCCGGAGTTATGGATCGCCGATCCTTTAAAATTGCCAATCTTCTTCTGGACAACCCGGAAAATGAAGCGGTTCTCGAATTCACTCTCATGGGGCCAACACTTGAATTTACTTCTGAAACGATCATTGCTATCACCGGAGGTGATTTCCAGCCACAGGTCAATGGCAAACCAGTGAAAATGTATACCGCTCTCTATATGCACCGTGGCGATATCCTCTCATTTCGCGGATGTCGTACCGGAAGCCGTGGTTACATCGCCTTCTCCAGTTATCTGGATATTCCGGTCGTTATGGGAAGCCGCTCCACAAACATCAAATGCGGACTTGGAGGATTCAAAGGTCGTCGGCTTTTAGACGGAGATTATGTCGGTTTCCGTATTAAAAGAAGATATCTTCCATATTTTCTTTCCAGAAGTCTGGACCTTAATGAATTTGATCAAGATAATATTACACTTCGCGTCATCATGGGACCACAAGATGATGCATTTACTGCCGCTGGAAAAGAAACATTTTTAAATTCTGAATACACCGTAACCAGTGAATTCGACCGCATGGGATGTCGTTTAGAAGGGCCTTTCATCGCATCCAAATCTACAACTGATATCATTTCCGACGGTATTGCGTTTGGCTCCGTGCAAGTTCCAAGCCACGGCAAACCAATCATTTTACTGGCGGACAGACAAACAACCGGAGGATATGCCAAAATTGCGACTGTTATATCTGTAGATATTCCAAAATTAGTACAGAGAAAAACAGACCATAAAGTAAAGTTCCAGGCTGTCACTGTAGAAGAAGCACAAGAACTTCTTGCAAATGAAGTAAAAGAACTAGATGATTTCAGACATCACATCTACCAGCCTTGCAAAGAGGTTTTGGACTGTCGTCTGGTCGCAAAAAGAATCAGTAAATTATTCCAGTAAAAAGAAAGGAAAGAACATCATGAATTTAGATAAAATTGAAAAACTTGTAAAAATCATTGAAGAGTCTTCCCTGCAGGAATTTTCCATTCAAGAGGGAGATATTAAGATTAAAATGAGCAAACGTACAGGTAACAGTGTTGCTGTTCCATTTGCAGCAGGTATGGGAATGCCTGTAGCCGGCACTGCTTCTGAGTCTACTGACACAGAAGTCAAAACTGAGGAAGTAGAAGAAGAAACTTATATCACTTCTCCAATCGTTGGAACTTTCTATTCTGCACCTTCACCAGAAGCAAAAGCTTTCGTAAAAGTCGGTGACCGCATAAAAGCCGGTGAAACTGTATGTATCTTGGAAGCTATGAAATTAATGAACGAAATCGAAAGTGATTTTGACTGCGAGATTGAAGCTGTTCTTGTAAGTAACGAACAGCGCGTTGAGTATGGTCAGCCACTCTTCAAAGTAAAGAAGATTGAAGACTAAGGAGGAGTTCCATGTTTCATAAAATTTTGATTGCAAACCGCGGAGAGATTGCTGTTCGTATCATCCGTGCCTGCCGTAACATGGGCATCCGAAGCGTAGCAGTCTATTCGAAAGAAGATAAAGACAGTCTTCACGTACAACTTGCAGATCAGCGTATCTGTATTGGTGAAGGTCCTGCCAGAAATAACTATCTGAACATGCAGCAGATCGTAACTGCAGCACTTAATATCGGAGCAGATGCCATCCACCCTGGATTTGGCTTTCTCTCTGAGAATTCAGACTTTGTCCGCCTGTGTGAAGAACACGGAATTACATTTATCGGACCAAGTGCTGATGTCATCGACAGCATGGGAAATAAATCTCACGCCCGTAAGACAATGATGGACGCCCAGATTCCAGTTGTTCCGGGAACAAAAGATCCTGTCTACGATGTGGAGACCGGTGAAAAACTTGCCGATGAGATTGGATATCCTGTTATGATCAAAGCTTCCTCCGGAGGTGGCGGTAAAGGCATGCGTGTTTCCCATTCCAAAGATGATTTTGAATTTAATTTTAATATGGCTCAGAGGGAATCTGCCAACGCATTTGGCGATGACACCATGTACATTGAAAAATATATCGAGAATCCACGTCATGTCGAAATTCAGATCATGGCTGATAATCATGGAAATGTTGTTGCCCTTGGCGAACGTGACTGTTCTGTGCAGCGTAACCACCAGAAATTAATTGAAGAATCACCTTCTCCGGCCATTACTGAAGACATCCGCAAATCCATGAATCACGACGCTATCTTGGCCGCAAAAGCAGTTGGCTACACAAATGCCGGAACTGTTGAGTTTATTCTTGACCGGAGCGGAACTTACTATTTCATGGAAATGAACACCCGTATCCAGGTCGAGCACGGAGTTACAGAGATGGTCACAGGTACGGATCTGATTATTGAACAGATTCGTGTTGCTATGGGTGAACCACTCAGCTTTACGCAAGAAGAGGTCGCTCCTCGCGGACACGCAATTGAGTGCCGTATCAATGCAGAGATTCCTGAAAAGAACTTTATGCCAAGCCCAGG
The DNA here is from genome assembly GCA_934307335.1 of uncultured Dorea sp. Classification (GTDB taxonomy): domain Bacteria; phylum Bacillota; class Clostridia; order Lachnospirales; family Lachnospiraceae; genus Dorea. The sequence continues at coordinate 8,131 of CAKRCL010000057.1, forward strand.
TGTTGTAAAACATCTGCACCTTCCTGCCGGAAATGGCGTTCGCGTTGACACCGGTCTCTATACCGGCTACCGTATACCATCCGAATATGACTCTATGATCGCAAAAGTCATCGTACACGCTCCTGACAGAGATGCTGCACTCCAGAAAATGCGCTCTGCACTGGACGAAATGGTCATTCTTGGTATTGAGACAAACCTGGACTTCCAGTATCGGATTATGAAAAATCCTGAATTCTGTGAAGGAAAAGCAGATACAGGCTTTATTGAGCGATTGTTAAAAATAGACTAATCGCAAAATTATATATTTACCTGTTACATGAATGTCAGGAGAACTAATTTAACTTTCCGTTATGCAAAGCATTCTGATTTTCTATATAGATTATTGAATTTTATAAAAAAAGGGTAGGTTATGTTATTATGTACAAAGTTGATTTAAATAGTGATTTAGGTGAGAGTTTTGGCCGTTATACGATTGGGAATGACGACAAGATTATTCCGTTGATTTCTTCTGCAAATATTGCATGTGGTTTTCACGCATCTGATCCGGTTGTAATGACGACTGCAATCGAACAGACAAAAGAAGCCGGGATTCAGATTGGTGCTCATCCGGGATTCCCTGATCTGATGGGATTTGGCCGCAGAAATCTTGCTGTATCCCCTGCTGAGGCAAAAGCATACACATTGTATCAGATCAGTGCTCTTGGAGGCATGTGCAAAGCCAACGGAATGCGCCTTCAGCATGTAAAACCTCATGGAGCCCTCTATAATATGGCTGCAAAGGATTACGAGCTATCTAAAGCAATATGCGAGGCTATTCAGGCATATGATCCGGAAATCATTGTCTTAGGACTCTCAGGCAGTGAAATGATTCGTGCTGCAAAAGACTTAGGACTAAAAGCTGCCAGTGAGGTATTCGCCGATCGCGCCTATGAAGAAGATGGAACCCTTGTAAACCGTCGAAAAGATGGTGCTGTTATCAAAGATGAAAACGAAGCAATTGCTCGTGTGATTCGTATGGTAAAAGAACATAAGGTAACAACTATCACCGGAAAAGACATCCCTATTCAAGCAGATTCTGTGTGCGTTCATGGTGATGGTGAAAAAGCACTCCTTTTCGTAGAAAAGATTCGTAAAGCCATGGCAGAGGAAGAAATTACAATCAGTCCTCTAACAGAAATCTGCAAATAATTTATAAAATTTTTTTGAAAATATTTTTGAAAAAAGCAAAAAAAATGTTTGCAATTTCTGCCAACCTATGATATTATATCTTTTGTCGAGCGGAGATGGCGGAATGGCAGACGCGCTAGATTCAGGTTCTAGTGGGAG
>CAKRCL010000058.1 GCA_934307335.1 uncultured Dorea sp.
CACTTCCAAGTGACACAGGTCTGGTTGGTATATCTATTATCCTGTATACGATTCTGGTATATACCCTGATGCTGCCGATGACGATCAATCAGCAGAGAACATCAAAGATGCAGGCCGTTGTACAGCCGGAAGTTATGGCTATCCAGAAAAAGTACAAGAACAAGAAAGACCAGGCATCTATGCTGAAACAGCAGGAAGAGATTCAGCAGGTCTATGACAAATATGGTGTGTCTATGATGGGAGGATGTCTTCCATTATTGATCCAGATGCCGTTCCTGTTTGCACTTTATCCGGTCATTTATAATATTTCTAATTATGTACCGGATATTACAAAAGAAGCAAATAAGTTTTTAACAATTCCAGATATGACAATCACTCCGGGTACTATGCTCAGCATGGCAAAAAGCGGAGAGACAATGGGATATTCCGCAGCAGCACTGGTTATCACAGCAATTTTGCTTCCGGTATTATCTGCACTTACACAGTATATCAGTATGAAACTGTCTATGGCAGTGAACGGATCTAACAGACCTACAGATAAAGATGACCCGACAGCAGCGACAATGAGAACCATGAACATGACAATGCCTCTGTTTTCACTGGTTATGGTATTTACATTGCCGACTGGTATTGGTATTTACTGGATCGTCAGCGCGATCGTTCGTATGGTTCAGCAGATATTCATTAACAAGCACCTCAGTCATATGTCAGTTGACGATATGATCGAGAAGAATAAAGAGAAAGCTCAGAAGAAGAAAGAAAAACGTGGGGAAAAAGCAGAGAAGATCAATGCTATGGCACAGACCAATACAAAGAGCATCAAATCTTCTGCAACACAGGCTTCTTCTATGTCTGAGAAGGAAAGAGAAGAAAAACTCGAAAAAGCAAGAGCGAATGCAAAGCCTGGAAGTCTTGCTTCAAAAGCCAATATGGTTAAGAATTTTAATGAGAGTAAGTAAAGGGGGCATATATTCATGGATTACATTACTGTAACAGCAAAGAATCTTGACGATGCGATTACGGAAGCATTAGTTCAGCTGGAAGTAACAAGTGATCGTCTTGATTATGAGATTATCGAAAAAGGAAGTGACGGCTTCTTAGGATTCGGTAAAAAACAGGCAGTCATTAAAGCCCGCAGAAAAGAAGAAGAGCCTGTTGTCACAGTGGAAGCTGAGAAAGAAGAGCCAGCCGTAAAAGTTGAAAAGATTGAAAAGGCTGAAGAAAAAGAAACAGTAAAAGCTGAGACAAAGAAAGAGATTAAAAAAGAGCATAAGAAAGAGAAAGATTTCAAAAAAGCTCCGAAAAAAGAAGTAAAAGAAGAGACTGAACTTGCAAAAGTTGAGCCTGCTACAATTGAAGCTTGTGAGAAATTTGTAGAAGATGTTCTGAACGCCATGAATATGGAAGATGTAAAAGTGACATCTACAGTAGATGAAGAAGGTGCACTGAGCATCAATATGGAAGGCAAGAACATGGGTATCCTGATCGGTAAGAGAGGACAGACACTGGATTCACTTCAGTATCTGACAAACCGTGTTGCGAATAAGATGCAGGATGGATATGTTCGTGTAAAACTTGATACAGAAGATTACAGAAGAAGAAGAAAAGAGACTCTTGAGAATCTTGCAAAGAACATTGCAAGCAAAGTAAAGAGAACAAGAAGAACAGTTGCACTTGAGCCGATGAATCCTTACGAGAGAAGAATCATTCACTCAGCACTGCAGTCTGATCCGGCTGTATCAACACACAGTGAAGGTGAAGAGCCATACAGAAAAGTAGTTGTAACACTGGCAAGAAAATCCGGTGGTTATCACAATCACGACAAATAAGCTATAAAATAAGAAATAAAATTACAAAGCAGGGGTTTAAAAAACCTCTGCTTTTTTGTACAATTAGAATATTGAGTAAGTCATTTGAAATCTTAGATTTTGGAGGAAGCAGGATGAGGAATGAATCCGGCACGATCGCAGCCATTTCCACAGCTATGAGTAATTCCGGAATTGGAATTGTAAGAATGAGTGGAGATGAGGCTGTCGAGATTGCAGATCGTATATACAAAGGAAAGAAAGAAAAAAGACTGTCGGAACAACCGTCGCACACAATTCATTATGGATATATCACAGACGGAGAAGATACGATTGATGAAGTACTTGTCATGATCATGCGTGGACCACACAGTTATACAGGAGAAGATACAGTAGAAATCAACTGTCATGGCGGAGTGTATGTCGTGAAGAGAATTCTCGAGACAGTGATTAAACATGGAGCAAGACCAGCAGAGCCGGGTGAGTTTACAAAGAGAGCATTTTTAAACGGAAAGATGGATCTGTCTCAGGCAGAAGCGGTAGGAGATCTCATTTCCTCAAAAAATGAATACGCACTTCGAAGTTCGGTCAGTCAGTTGAAGGGAAATATTAAAAAAGAAATTCACAAGATCAGAGAAGAGATTCTGTATCACACAGCATTTATCGAGACAGCATTGGATGATCCGGAACATATCAGCGTAGACGGATATGGCGAAAAACTTCGTGTAGTTGTAGAAGAACATATGAAAAGCCTGAAGCATTTGTTATCTACATGTGATGACGGTCGCATGATAAAAGAAGGAATTAAGACGGTCATCGTAGGAAAACCGAACGCCGGAAAGTCCTCTTTGCTAAATGTGCTGTTGGGTGAGGAACGTGCAATTGTAACTGAGATTGCAGGAACTACAAGGGACGTATTGGAAGAGCATATGAATCTGCAGGGAATTTCTCTGAACATCGTAGATACAGCTGGAATCCGCGACACAGAAGATGTGGTAGAAAAAATCGGTGTAGATCGTGCAAAAGAAAATGCAAAAGATGCAGATTTGATTATGTATGTGATTGATGCATCAGCGCCATTGGATGAAAATGACGATGATATTATGCGGATGATCCATGGAAGAAAAGCAATCATTTTGCTAAATAAAGCAGATCTTGATACGATTCTTGATAAAGAAATGATCGAGAAGAAATATATAGAAGTAAATGCATCTGAAGGCGGTAATGCTGGAGTTTCTGATTGTCCGGCGGTGATCGAGATATCTGCGAAAAGCGGACATGGTATCAGTGAACTGGAACAGACATTAAAAGAGATGTTTTTCGAAGGAAAGATATCTTTCAACGATGAAATCTATATCACAAATGTCCGTCATAAAACAGCATTAAATCATGCATATGAGGCATTAAAAAAAGTAAAAGAAAGTATAGATATGGGTATGCCGGAAGATTTTTATTCCATAGATCTAATGGATGCTTATGAAGAACTTGGAAGTATAACTGGAGAGACGATAGGAGAAGATTTGGTCAATGAAATATTCAGCAAATTCTGTATGGGAAAATAAAGACGAGTATGATATTGCAGTAATTGGAGCAGGACATGCAGGTTGTGAAGCAGCCCTGGCGGCAGCAAGAATGGGATTTAAGACTGTTATATTTACAGTCAGTGTCGAGAGTATTGCAATGATGCCATGTAACCCGAATATAGGTGGAAGTTCAAAGGGACATCTCGTAAAAGAAATCGATGCTCTGGGCGGTGAGATGGGAAAGGTCATCGACCAGACATTTATCCAGTCAAAAATGTTAAACAAATCAAAGGGACCGGCTGTACATTCACTGCGTGCGCAGGCTGATAAAGAGCAGTATAGCAGAACGATGCGCAAGGTACTTGAAAATCAAGAAAATCTGGATATCAGACAGACAGAAGTTGTAAATATCCTGACAGAAGAAGTAAATGAAAATGATGTTCACAGCTGTGAAGGTGAAACAGAACATGTATGTTCCGAGAAAAAACAGCGTGTAGTCGGCATTCAAATACTCTCTGGGGGTATATATAAAGTAAAATCCGTTATCTTATGTACCGGAACATATCTGCGCGCAAGATGTGTATATGGTGAAGTCAGTAATGCGACAGGTCCAAATGGACTGCAGGCAGCAAATCATCTAACAGAATGTCTGGAAAATCTCGGAATCCGGATGTATCGATTTAAAACCGGAACTCCGGCAAGAATTGATAAAAGATCAATTGATTTTAGCAAGATGGAAGCACAGTACGGTGATGAAAGAATTACACCATTTTCATTTACAACGAATCCAGATGACATCCAAATTGACCAGATTCCTTGCTGGTTAACCTACACTAACGAGAAGACACATGAAATTATTCGAAATAATCTGGATCGTTCTCCACTGTATTCAGGGATGATTGAGGGGACAGGTCCAAGATATTGTCCATCCATTGAGGATAAAGTTGTCAGATTTGCGGATAAGAACAGACATCAGGTTTTTATTGAGCCAGAAGGATTAGATACAAATGAAATGTATATCGGTGGTATGTCCAGTTCACTTCCTGAAGATGTGCAATACGATATGTACCGTTCCGTAGCAGGTCTTGAAAATGCCAAAATTGTAAGAAATGCCTACGCAATCGAATATGATTGTATTGACGCAAGACAGTTGAAGCCTTCTTTGGAATTCAGACAGATTGAAGGACTTTTCAGTGGTGGTCAGTTTAATGGAAGTTCCGGTTATGAAGAAGCTGCCTGTCAGGGATTGATTGCAGGAATTAATGCTGCAAGAAAGCTTCAAAATAAAGATGAAGTTGTATTAGATCGTTCCCAGGCATATATCGGAGTGCTTATCGATGACCTTGTCACAAAAGAAAGTCATGAGCCATATCGTATGATGACCTCCAGAGCAGAATATCGATTATTGCTCAGACAGGACAATGCAGATCAGAGATTGACAGAGATCGGTTATGAAATCGGTTTGATCTCACAGGAAAGATATGAACGATTAAAATTAAAGGAAAAATTAATCGAAGAAGAAGTAGCAAGGGTAGAACACGTACATGTAGGAACAAGTGAAAAAGTTCAGAGTCTGTTAGCTCAATATAAAAGCACACCATTAAATTCAGGAATCTCTCTCGCAGAATTAATTCGCAGACCAGAGTTGACCTACCAGGCATTAGATGTGATTGATGAAGCAAGACCGGAATTTCCAAAAGACCTTGCAGAAGAAGTAGCAGAGCAGGTAAATATCTCAATCAAGTATGACGGATACATCAAACGTCAGAAAAAGCAGGTGGAACAATTCAAGAAGCTTGAAAATAAAAAAATACCGGAAAATATTGATTACGATCAGGTGAAAAGCCTTAGAATCGAAGCAGTACAAAAATTAAAAGAATTCCGTCCGGTATCCATTGGACAAGCTTCAAGAATTTCAGGAGTATCACCGGCAGATATATCAGTATTACTTGTATATCTTGGTGGAAGATAAATAATAAAAGGTAAAAGATAAGATATGGATAATAAAGAACAGAAATTAATTGAAAATATGAAAATGATATCCGTAGAACTTACGGACACTCAGGTATCCCAGTTCATAAAATTCTACGAAATGCTTGTAGAGTGGAATAAAGTCATGAACCTGACCGGTATCACTGAATATGATGAAGTCGTTATGAAACATTTCGTTGACAGTTTATCAATTGTAAAGATACAGGGGCTCGATAAAGTTCAATCTATTATCGATGTAGGAACAGGAGCAGGTTTCCCGGGAATACCATTGAAAATAGCATTCCCGGAGATAAAAATCACTTTATTAGATTCCTTAAATAAAAGAATCAAATTTTTAAATGCTGTCATCGAAGAATTAGGACTGGAAAATATAGAAACCATCCACGGAAGAGCAGAAGATTTTGCTAAAAAAGAAGATTACCGCGAACAATATGATCTGTGCGTATCAAGAGCTGTGGCAAATCTCTCAACGCTGTCCGAATATTGCCTGCCATATGTAAAAGTCGGAGGACGATTCATCCCTTACAAATCCGGCGAAATAGACGAAGAATTAAATAACTCAAAAAAAGCAGTACAGATATTAGGCGGACAAATCGAAGATGTAGTAAAATTCCAATTACCAGATACAGACATCGGAAGATCATTCGTAAAAATAAAGAAAAACAAAACAACAGCAAAAAAATATCCAAGAAAAGCAGGATTGCCGGCGAAGGAACCAATATAAATAGAAAAGAGAGCCACGAACACGGTCATAACAATTCATTGCTGCGTCGTATATTTCTATATCAAAAAGTAAACTCGTCTTTTCAAGACTCAAACAGTACTTTTTGATATAGACTATACTCGCAATGAATTGTTAAACAACCTATTGTTCGATGTCTCTCTTTTCTATTTAAAGGGAATTTGTTCTCCGGAAGGTTATTTAAAAATGAAAATTGAAATATTAAATAGTCTAATGTTCGATGTCTCTCTTTTCTATTTAAGAGGAATTTGTTCTCCGGAAGGTTATTTAAAAATGAAAATTGAAATATTAAATAGCCTAATGTCCGATGACTCTCTTTTCTATTTAAGGGGAATTTGTTTTCCGGAAGGTTATTTGAAAATGAATTATTAAATGATATGAAGTTCAATGTTATTCTTTCCGATTATGATGTACAAGGAACAGAAGAATGGAGAACTAAGCTAGTTTTAGAGTAATGTTTCACGTGAAACATTTAGTAGGAGAAGTGTAAAAACAAACTTCAAACAAGTGACGCTTCCTCTATAGATGAAGTAGTGGAAAGTGTAGTAGAAAAGAAGTGAGAAAACATAGATGAATTTTGATTCAATTGCGAGTATAGTTTACAGTAAAAAGTACTGTTTGAGTCTTGAAAAGACGAGTTTACTTTTTACTGTAACTATAGAGGACGGAGCAATTGAATCAAAATTATCTGTTTTCTCACTTCTTTTCTATTGCACTCCCACACCATCAACTATAGAAAAAAACAAAACTTCAATTTATACAAAAAACTATGTTTCACGTGAAACATTTGTGGTATACTATAATTTGTAATGAAATGCAATATGGAAAGGTGAATTAGTAATATGGGGAGAATTATTGCCGTAGCTAATCAGAAAGGCGGGGTTGGTAAGACTACAACGTCTATTAATTTGGCGGCCTGCCTTGCTGATAAGGGAAAAAAGGTTCTTGCTGTTGATATGGATCCGCAGGGAAATCTCACCAGTGGTCTTGGTGTTGACAAGGATTCGGCAGAGAAGACGATATATGATTTGATTATTGGAGAAGCTGATATTCATGAAGTGATTAACCGGGAAGTTCTGGAGAATCTTGATATCATTCCAACTAGTATTGATTTGTCAGCAGCGGAGATCGAATTGATTGGAGTGGATGATAAGGAGTATATTCTTAGAAACAATATTCATCAGGTGAAGGATCAATATGATTTTATTATAATTGATTGTCCGCCTTCTTTGAGTATGCTTACAATTAATGCTATGACTACGGCGGACTCTATTATTGTGCCTATTCAGTGTGAGTATTATGCGTTGGAAGGATTGAGCCAGTTAATACATACTGTTGAACTGGTGAAAGACAGATTGAATCCGAAGTTGGAGATAGAGGGTGTTGTATTTACGATGTATGATGCCAGAACGAATCTGTCTTTGCAGGTTGTTGAGAATGTAAAAGACAATCTTCAACAAAATATTTATAAGACAATTATTCCAAGAAATATTCGACTGGCGGAAGCGCCGAGTTATGGAATGCCGATTAATAAGTATGACCCGAAGTCTACAGGAGCGGAAAGTTATATGAGATTGGCTGATGAGGTTATTGAAAGAGAAGAATAATAAATAAGGAGGTTCACATGGCTGTTAAGAAAAAGGGATTAGGAAAAGGCTTGGATAGTCTTATTCCTGAGAAATCAATTAAGCCAATAAAAAAAGAGCCGGACGAGGAAAAGAGGGAGTCTGAGTCGGGTTCGGGTATCCAGATGATGAAGATTAATATGGTTGAGCCGAATCGGGATCAACCGCGTAAGAAGTTTGATGAAGATGGAATTCTTGAGCTTGCAGATTCAATTAAGCAGTTTGGAGTTCTTCAGCCGCTTCTTGTAAGAAAGAATAAAGATTATTATGAAATCATTGCCGGTGAGCGACGATGGAGAGCTGCAAAGCAGGCTGGTGTGAAAGAAGTTCCTGTTATTGTAAAAGAATATACAGAGCAAGAAATTGTGGAAATTGGTCTGATCGAGAATATACAGAGAGAGAACTTAAATCCAATTGAAGAAGCAATGGCTTTCAAGAGATTGTTGGAAGAGTTTAATCTGAAACAAGATGAAGTTGCGGAGCGTGTCTCAAAGAGCAGAACTGCAGTCACCAACTCGATGCGTCTTTTGAAATTAGACGAGCGTGTACAACAGATGATCATTGATGATATGATCTCGACCGGACATGCAAGAGCATTGTTGGCAATTGACGATAAAGAAGAGCAGTATAATCTGGCAAACCGTATATTTGATGAAAAATTGAGTGTACGTGACACAGAAAAGCTTGTAAAAGAGATTAAGAATCCAAAGAAGCCAAAAGAAAAAGTAAAATCTGTAAATGACTTCATTTATAAAGATCTTGCCAATAAGATGAAAGAAGTCATGGGTACAAAGGTTAGTATAGCATCTAAAGGAAATGGAAAAGGTAAAATAGAGATAGAATACTATTCTGATGGGGAACTAGAACGAATGTTCGATATGATTATGAGCATTGGAAAGGAAGAATAAATATATGGAAAGCAAGATACTGAATGCACTGGGAATAGATCCGGCATTTATTTTCCTGTTTATGCTGATTCTATTCGTAGTTTTGTTTATACTATATGTAAATGTAACCATGAAATATAACCGTTTAAAGAACAGTTATGCAACATTTATGAAAGGGAAGGATGGAAAATCCCTGGAACAGAGCTTAAAAGATAAATTCGAGGAGGCAGAGGCAGTCCTCAAATTTACAAAACAGAACAGAACAGAGATCCGTGAGTTGAACCGCAAACTGGAGACAAATTACCAGAAAGTCGGAATTGTAAAATACGATGCATTTAACGAGATGGGTGGAAAATTAAGTTTTGCACTTGCTATGCTGGATGGAAATGACAGCGGATGGATCATCAATGCAATGCACAGTCGTGAAGGCTGCTACACTTATGTGAAAGAAATCGTAAAAGGTGAAAGCTATGTAGAGCTTGCTGAGGAAGAGGCAGAGGCACTTGATAAAGCCATCTTCCATGATATAGAAAAAATTGAAAAAAGCGAGATTATTGAAAAATAAGGAGGATATGAGAGATGTTAGATATCAAATTTGTCAGAAATAACCCGGAGGTCGTAAAACAGAATATCAAAAATAAATTCCAGGATGAAAAGCTTCC
>CAKRCL010000059.1 GCA_934307335.1 uncultured Dorea sp.
CCGACGAACTTCCTTCTGATGCATGCAATGGGACCGAACGTAGCAGGTGTTATCGGTACTGCCGTAGCAGCCGGTACATTCATGGCAATCTTTGGAGTAATGTAACAGTCAATATTGTAATTGACAATATATGGAGGAAATTATAATGGCAGAAATTGAAAAAAAACCAATTAAGATAACAGAAACTGTTCTGCGTGATGCGCATCAGTCTTTGATCGCTACTCGTATGACTACAGAACAGATGCTTCCGATCGTAGATAAGATGGATAAAGTTGGATATCATTCTGTAGAGTGTTGGGGTGGTGCTACATTTGATGCATCTCTTCGTTTTTTGAAAGAAGATCCATGGGACAGACTTCGTAAATTCCGTGATGGATTTAAAAATACAAAGTTACAGATGTTATTCCGTGGACAGAATATTCTTGGATATCGTCCATATGCCGATGATGTAGTAAGATATTTTGTGCAGAAATCTGTTGCAAATGGAATTGATATTATTCGTATTTTTGACTGTCTGAACGATCTTCGTAACCTTCAGACAGCAGTAGATGCTGCAAATGAGGAAAAGGCAGAAGCACAGGTTGCTCTTTCTTATACACTTGGTGATGCTTATACACTGGATTATTGGGTAGATACTGCAAAGAGAATTGAGGATATGGGAGCAAGTTCTATCTGTATCAAAGATATGGCTGGTCTTCTTGTGCCATACAAGGCAACAGAGCTTGTACAGGCATTGAAAGAAGCTGTTGATCTTCCAATCCAGCTTCATACTCATTATACATCAGGAGAGGCTTCTATGACTTATCTGAAAGCTGTAGAGGCAGGAGTGGATGTAATTGATACTGCAATGTCACCATTTGCACTCGGAACATCACAGCCAGCTACAGAGGTTATGGTTGAGACGTTCAAGGGAACACCGTATGACAGTGGATTGGATCAGAATTTATTGGCTGAGATTGCAGACTACTTCAGACCGATCCGTGATGAGGCTCTTGAGAGCGGACTTTTGAATCCGAAGAACCTTGGTGTTAATATTAAGACACTTCTTTATCAGGTACCTGGAGGAATGCTTTCTAACCTTACATCTCAGTTAAAAGAGCAGGGAGCAGAAGATAGATTCTATGATGTACTAGAAGAGGTTCCAAGAGTTCGTAAAGATCTTGGCGAACCGCCACTTGTAACACCATCTTCACAGATTGTAGGAACACAGGCTGTATTTAATGTTCTGATGGGAGAACGCTATAAGGTGGCAACTCAGGAGACAAAAGACATCTTAAGTGGAAAATATGGTAAGACAGCAAAACCGTTCAACCCAGATGTTGTAAAGAAAGTTCTTGGAGACAACCCAGAGGTTATTACATGTCGTCCGGCAGATTTGATTCCAGATGAGCTCGACACACTTCGCAAAGAGTGTGCTCAGTGGATCCAGCAGGATGAGGATGTATTATCTTACGCATTATTCCCGCAGGTAGCTACTGAGTTCTTCAAATATCGTCAGGCTCAGCAGACAAAAGTAGATCAGACAATTGCAGATACTGAGAATGGAAGTTATCCGGTATAAGAAAAATGACGGATAGAGATTGCCAGAAGGAACAATGATATTTATGTAAAAAAAGGCGGAAAGTCAAAGGTGCATTTTGTGCAAAAAAGGCTTTTCGCCTTATTTCTCGTAACAGAGGGATAAAAGGTTGAAGATTTTGATTTTACATCATATAATAGAAACGATGTAAAAGAAAAGGAAGAAGCTATATGGGGATACAGATGGGAACACAGAATGAATTAGTACAAAGATTAGAAGACGGATATGGTAAGTTCAGTAAGGGACAAAAGAAACTGGCAGATTTTATCCGTGAAGATTATGATAAAGCAGCTTTTATGACTGCAGCAAAGATGGGAGAAGAGGTTGGAGTCAGTGAATCGACAGTGGTCAGGTTCGCAACAGCGCTTGGATATGAAGGATATCCGGAATTTCAACGAGCGCTTGGAGAGATGGTGCGCACAAAACTGAATTCTATTCAGCGAATGGAAGTAACGTATGGACGAATCAGTCAGGGAGAGATTCTGACATCTGTCTTACAGTCGGATATTGAGAAGATTAAGATGACGATGGAAGGGATTGATCACGAAGCTTTTGAGATGGCTGTAGACACTATTTTGAATGCAAGAAGGGTGTATGTGGTGGGAATTCGAAGCTGTGCACCTCTGGCAAGTTTTCTTTCGTTTTATCTGAATTTAATCTGTGATAATGTAACTGCAGTTCATACGAATAGTTCAAGTGAGATTTTTGAACAATTACTGCGAATTGATGAAGAAGATGTGATTATTGGAATCAGTTTTCCTAGATATTCCATGCGAACATTAAAAGCATTGGAATTTGCAAGTAATCGGAAAGCGAAGGTGATTACGATTACTGATAGTATACATTCGCCTATGAATCTGTATTCTTCTTGTAATTTGATTGCGAGAAGTGATATGGCATCCATTGTAGATTCTTTGGTTGCACCACTCAGTGTGATTAATGCACTTGTAGTTGCACTATGCATGAAAAAACAGAAAGAAGTTATTACTACGTTGGAGGCGCTTGAAGATATTTGGGACGAGTATCAGGTATATAGTGGCGATGAACTTAATATGGTGGGCGATACCGTTAAGATGAATGATTAAAGGGGATAAATATGAGCCAGGTAATTGTAGTAGGCGGAGGTGCAGCCGGAATGTTCGCAGCAATTCAAGCGGCAAAAAACGGACATCAGGTTACACTTTATGAGAAAAATGAAAAGCTTGGAAAGAAAATATTTATTACAGGAAAAGGAAGATGTAATATTACAAATGCATCGGATCTGGAGGAGCTTTTTCAAGCAGTAGTTACAAATTCGAAATTTTTATATAGTAGTTTTTATGGATATACCAATCAAAATGTAATTGATTTCTTTGAAGAAGCGGGAGTGCCGGTAAAAATCGAAAGAGGAAACCGTGTATTTCCGGTATCGGATCATTCGTCAGATGTGATTCGTGCATTAGAGAAAGAGATGAAAAAGGCAGGGGTTAAAATCTGTCTGAATACAGAAGTGAAAAGTGTTGAAGTTCAAAATGAAAAGTTTAAGCAAGTGATTCTAAAAGATACTACTACGCAAAAAGCGGATGCATGTATCATTGCAACTGGCGGGCTTTCTTATCGTTCGACCGGATCAACCGGAGATGGCTACAGGTTTGCGGAGAATGTGGGGCATAAAGTAACACAATGTTTCCCGTCGCTTGTTCCTATGGAGACAAAAGAGCCTTGGATAACAGAATTGCAGGGACTTTCGTTAAGAAATGTTGAAGCGAAAATTTTGGATGGGAAAAAAGAATTATATAAAGATTTTGGTGAGATCTTATTTACACATTATGGAGTCAGCGGGCCGTTGATTATTAGTGCCAGTAGTTATATTGGTAAAAAATTTGCAGATAAGAAAGGTCAGAAGAAAGAATTGATTCTGGAAATAGATCTGAAGCCGGCACTTACTGAAGAACAGTTGGATCAGAGAGTACTTCGTGATTTTGAAGAAAATCATAATCGTCAGTTCAAGAATGCAATTAGTAAATTGTTCCCGGCAAAATTAATTCCGGTCATGTTGGAACTTAGCAAAATCGATTCGGAGAAAAAGGTAAATAGTATTGAAAAAGAAGAACGAAAAAATTTTGTTCATTTGATAAAACATTTTCGGATGACACTTACAGGACTTCGCGATTTTCCGGAAGCAATTATTACAAAGGGCGGAGTCAATGTAAAAGAAATTGATCCGGGAACGATGGAATCAAAACTCGTAAAAGGGTTATACTTCGCAGGTGAAGTCCTTGACCTGGATGCATTGACGGGTGGATTTAATTTACAGATTGCATGGTCAACTGGTTATGCTGCCGGAAATGCCATTCTGTAAATACGATCATAAAGTTAGATGCAGCCAATCACGAATGTCTCAGCATTCGCGAAAATATTGTCTTAAAAAATTTAGAACAAAGAAGGAGAAAATATGGGATATAATGTAGCAATTGATGGTCCGGCAGGAGCAGGTAAAAGTACAATTGCAAAGCAAGTGGCAAAAGAAAAAGGATATATATATGTTGATACAGGAGCAATGTATCGAGCACTTGCCGTGCATTTTATTGAACAGAAAATTAACCCGGAAGATACGCAGAAGATTGCAGATGCCTGCAAAGATGCAGATGTTAAGATTCAATATGAGAATGGTGAACAACAGGTGTATTTAAATGATAAGAATATTACTTCGCGTTTAAGAAAAGAAGAAGTTGGAAATATGGCTTCTAAAGTGTCAGCGGTTCCGGAAGTGCGTGCTCATCTTTTGAATCTTCAAAAAGAACTGGCAAGAAAAAACGATGTTGTTATGGATGGGAGAGATATCGGAACATGTGTACTTCCAGAGGCAGATGTCAAGATCTTTCTGACGGCCAGTGTCGAGACAAGAGCAAAAAGGCGGTATAAAGAACTGGAAGAAAAAGGAGTTCCATGTAATCTTGAAGAGATAAAAAAAGATATTCAGGAACGTGATGAACGTGATTGTACAAGAAAAATTGCTCCTTTGGTGCAGGCAAAAGATGCGGTGCTGATTGATAGCTCGAATATGACGATTGAAGAAGTTGTAAGAGCAATCACGGATAGATGTGAGAGGTAGAAAAATGAAAGTAGAACTGGCGAAGTCGGCAGGTTTTTGCTTTGGAGTGCAACGTGCAGTAGATACGGTATATAAACAGATTGATGAGCATGAGGGTGAAAAAATATACACATACGGACCGATTATTCATAATGAAGAAGTAATTAAGGATATGGAGAAAAAGGGCGTTGAGGTGATTCACTCGGAGGAAGAACTGGCGCAGATACGATCTGGAATTGTAATTATAAGGTCTCATGGTGTACCGAAGAGGATATGTGATCTTCTGGAACAAAATAGCGTAGAATATGTTGATGCAACTTGTCCGTTTGTAAAAAAAATTCATCGCATCGTAGAAGAAAAAAGTACAGAAGGTTATCATATTGTAATCATAGGTAATCCGGAGCATCCGGAAGTTATGGGGATAAAAGGCTGGGCAAATGGACCGGTTTCAATTATACAGACAGAAGAGGAAGCAAGCAGTTTTAAACCCGATTCAGAGAGTGGAAAAGTCTGTGTCGTAGCACAGACGACATTTAATTACAATAAATTTAAAGATTTAGTTGAAATTATTTCTGAAAAGGGTTATGATATTATTGTTTTAAATACGATTTGCAATGCGACAAAAGAGCGTCAGGAAGAGGCTTATGACATTGCGAAGAGGGTGGATGCGATGATTGTCATCGGAGACAAAAGAAGCTCAAATACCCAGAAGTTATTTGAAATCTGCAGCAATGCATGTGCGGATACGTACTATATACAGACACTTGACGATTTGAATACGAATCAATTAAGGTCCGTGGAAACAGTAGGTATTACAGCAGGGGCATCCACGCCCAATAAAATAATTGAGGAGGTTCAAAATAATGTCAGAATTAACTTTTGAACAGATGTTGGAAGAGTCTTTTAAAACAATTAGAAACGGAGAGGTAGTCGACGGTACTGTTATCGATGTTAAGCCAGATGAGATCGTTTTAAATATTGGTTACAAAGCAGATGGTATCATTACAAGAAG
Organism: uncultured Dorea sp.; assembly: GCA_934307335.1. Classification (GTDB taxonomy): domain Bacteria; phylum Bacillota; class Clostridia; order Lachnospirales; family Lachnospiraceae; genus Dorea. Next base: position 5,665 of record CAKRCL010000059.1, read on the forward strand.
TGAGTACACAAACGATAGCAACGCAGATCTCACTACTATGGTATCTGTAGGTGACCCTATGACAGTGAAGGTTCTGAAAGTAAACGACGGAGAAGGACAGGTGTTGCTGACATATAAGAGACTGGCTGCCGAGAAAGGTAATGAAAAATTAAAAGAGGCTTATGAGAATCATGAGATTCTGAAAGCTCCTGTTACACAGATTCTTGGTGGAGGTCTTAGTGTAGTAGTTGATGAAGCAAGAGTATTTATTCCTGCAAGTCTTGTGTCAGATACTTATGAAAAAGATTTGAGCAAGTATCAGGATCAGGAGATTGAGTTCGTGATCAGTGAGTTCAATCCTAGAAGAAATCGCGTGATCGGTGACAGAAGACAGCTTCTTGTTGCTGAGAAAGCAGAAAAGCAGAAAGAATTATTTGAGAAACTTCACGTTGGTGATACAGTAGATGGTGTTGTTAAGAATGTTACAGATTTCGGAGCATTCATCGATCTCGGTGGAGTAGATGGACTTCTTCACATCTCTGAGATGTCTTGGGGACGTGTTGAGAATCCTAAGAAAGTATTTAAAGTTGGCGATGAGCTGAAAGTTCTTGTAAAAGATATTCACGATACAAAGATTGCCCTCAGCTTGAAATTCCCAGAGTCTAATCCATGGGCTAACGCAGCTGAGAAGTATGCTGTAGGAACAGAAATTACAGGAAAAGTTGCAAGAATGACTGATTTTGGTGCGTTCGTTGAGCTTGCACCAGGAGTAGATGCATTACTTCACGTATCTCAGATTTCAAAGGCACATGTTGACAAACCGTCAGATGTTCTGAAAGTAGGAGAGGAAGTAACAGCTAAGATCGTTGATCTGAATGAAGCAGAGAAGAAGATTAGTCTTAGTATGAAAGCACTTGAGGCAACTGAGGAAGAGACAACAGACGCTGAGTAATTATAAGTGATTTATGAATAAGTAAAAAAGAGATGGAAGATATCTTTCATCTCTTTTTTTGCGATTATTTAAATATTTTTCCCAGGACAGAAACAACTTCTTGAATTTCTTCTTTTTCAATACTTGGGTAATTCAATATTAGAATATGTTCATATTGTTCATTATTTTCCACACAATACTCGGATAGACAACACAAATTAATGTTCAAATCTTTGGCACGTTTTTTTATCTCGGCGTCAGAAAGTGTAGTATCAAGCCGGACAAGCAGATGTGTACCGGTATTTGTGCCGGTGATTTTTTTGATCGGTATTGAAGGAGTGTTTAGGAGGGCGTTTTTTAAATAAGTTCCTTGTTGTAAATAGTATTTTCGCATTCGTGTCAGATGCCTGTCAAAATATCCTTCTTTCATAAAGCGCGCAAGTGTCTCTTGCTCTAAATTTGAAGAAGTATTAGAGAAAAAGTTGGCACTTTTTACATATTTATCTACTAGCTTTTGTGGAAGGACCATATAACTGATACGAAGTCCCGGACTGATTGTTTTGCTGAAAGTGTTGATGTAAATGACCCGGTTACTTTGATCCATCCCGTAGAGAGCGGAAATTGAATGTCCGTGATAACGAAATTCACAATCATAGTCATCTTCGATAATATAATGGTCTTCGGATTCTTCCAGCCATGCAAGCAATTCCTGACGTCTTCTTGCGCTAATTACAGTACCAAGCGGATAGTGATGTTCTGGAGAGGTGTGTACAATGGTTGCTTTTCTGTTCCGAAGACTTTTCATACTGATTCCTTGTTCATCCATGTCGGTGGAAACCCATTTCACGTGTAAACTTGAATAAATTCTACGAATTTTTTTATATCCTGGATTTTCTACAGTATAGATTGCATGCTTGGGAAGTAGTGAAATTAATTTTGAATATAAATATTCAATACCGGTTCCAATGATAATACAATCAGGAGATACAATCATATTTCGATTTTGAAAAAGGTAGAGTGCAATTTCCTGACGAAGTCTTGGGTTTCCGAGAAAATCACCTCTTTTGGCTAAATCACTATGAAAGTCTCCAAGCACCTGTCTCATAACTTTACACCAGGTAGAAAACGGGAACTTTTCGGAGACACTGTTATTAGCAGTGAAATCTATGAGCCAGTTTTCGGGCGGTTCGGGTGTTGCAGGTGGAATTTGAATTTTTTGATATCTTAAAGGGGAACTGAAATTAGGTACCACATAGTATCCGCTTCGTTCTTTAGATTCCAGATATCCTTCCATAAGAAGTTGATCATATGCGTTCATAACGGTTCGAACACTAATGCCATTATCCTTTGCAAGTTCGCGTTTTGAAGGTAATTTAGAATTCTGAGGGATTTTACCACTTATGATATCTTCCTTCAAACATGAATATAGATATTCATATTTAGATTGTCCATTTCTTTTTTTAAAATCATAGATTAGCATAAATTTGATTCCTTTTTAATTATTCATTTTGGTTATTTAAAAGATACCAATTATTATTGTATTATAGGGATGTGTAAAAGTAAAGTGATTGCATAGAAACAATCGTTGCAGATGAAACCTTTTAAAGTCCCCCAATCTATTTAAAAACATTTCATCAGTAAAAACTTTATGGTATAGATGTTTAGAATGAAAATTCAAATAAAAATATTCCCTCCCATAGCAATATTTTTATAGTCGTTATGAAACATTTATACAAAAAAGTAGCAGAAAAGATATTAAGATATCTTAACTGCTATTTTTTTTGTCTTCGACTGATTGGTATCTTAAATATATAAAAAGTAGGATACCAGATTTTGGATGAGAAAAGGTGATGAATAAAGGATTTTCAGTGTTATTATTATCCAAAGCGTTTGATTTTAGTAAAAAAATATGGAATTTCAAAAAATATCTGGAAAGATTGATACCTTTTTAAAAACCTGTTTTGGATATTTAAAAGATACCAATTGCAGGATAGAATGTGCATATAGAACAGAACAAAAAGATCGGATGAAGAACTTAAGAGAGTCTGGAAAAAGAATAGCCAGCGCCGAAGGGGCAAGAGATGATAATTGAAACTCTCAGGCAAAAGGATTAAGTTTGGACGAAGCTCTGAAAAATAAAAGACAGGGAAGCGTATCTTGAAAACAAGAAATGCTTTCTTTTATTTTTTACAGGGCATTGTATGTCAAGGAGGTATAAATATGGAGTTAAAGACACCACTTTATGACGCACATGTGAAAGCCGGTGGAAAAGTTGTTCCATTTGCAGGATATCTTTTGCCGGTACAGTACGGAACGGGCGTCATCACAGAGCACATGGCAGTCAGAGA
>CAKRCL010000060.1 GCA_934307335.1 uncultured Dorea sp.
TCGTCTGTTTTCTATGCCCGCTTTTGTGCGGGCTCTTTTTATCAAGAGTTCGACGAATGTCGAACTTTCCTATTATACAAGAAAAAAGCTGCTATCGGACTTGTTGCTTCCGCAGCTCTTTGTGCATTTATCTGTGGTGTTACTGAGCCATTCGAATTTGGATTTATGTTCCTTGCACCTGCACTTTATGTAATTTATGCATTACTTTATGGTATCTTTACTATGATTACAGTTGCTCTTGGTTTCCGTGCAGGATTTAGTTTCTCTGCCGGTGCTATGGACTTACTGTTCTCATCCTCACTTCCGGCAGCGGCAAAAACATGGCTCATCATTCCTCTTGGAATCGCAGCATTTTTGGTATTTTACTTCGTATTCCTTTTCGCGATCAAGAAATTCGATCTCAAAACTCCTGGTAGAGAGGATGACGATGATCTTGAGGCAGAAAAGAACGTTGAATTAGCAAGTGATGATTATACTGCTATCGCTGAGAAAATTCTTGAAGGCTGTGGCGGAAAAGAAAATATCACAAGCATTGACAACTGTATTACAAGATTAAGACTTGAAGTGAAAGATATCACTTTAGTTAATGATAAAGTAATCAAATCTGCTGGTGTTGCCGGAGTTATCAAACCGGGAAAAACTTCCGTACAGGTAATTATCGGAACAAAAGTACAGTTTGTTGCTGATGCATTTTCAAAACTTTGCGAAAAATAAAAAAATAATTGAATACTGAATTTCTATTTATTTAAAACTATCTAGATAAATAACATAAATGCCAAGTCATTACATACATTTTGACTTGGCATTTATTAATTGATCACTTCACTTAAACTATTCTATTATACCAGCCCCAGGACCTTCAACACATACAGCCATCCTGTCAAAGTAAATGCACTGAACATAGTCGTAAGCATAACTGTGCTTGCAGTAAGTACTCCTTCATGTCCCATATTCTTTGCCATAACATAACTACTTACGGTTGTTGCTGAACCAAGCATGACAAGAATTGCAATGATTTCTTCATTTCGAAATCCTAATATAACTGCCACCGGTAAAAATACAGCCGCAAAACCGACCAGCTTAATAATTGCCGCCACAACGGATGGCTTTGCTTTTGCAGATGCCTTATGGATATCAAACGCAGCTCCCATTGCCATAAGTCCCATCGGTGTTGCCATATTTCCGATACTTGTCACTGTCTTTGCCGGAATTCCGGAAAACGGAAGTCCGCAGGCAGACCATAAAAGTCCGGCTACAATGCCTATGATAATCGGATTCGTAATAATCCCTTTCAGCGTCTTTTTCAACACTGCCTTATCAATTCTACTTTGCCCCGGTTTAAAAAAAGACAATACAATGACTGCCATAACATTATAAAGTGGCACACTTCCTATAATCATCACCGGCGCCATTCCCGCATTTCCATAAATATTCTGAATGAATGCAATACCTAAAAGCGCCGCACTGCTTCTATAAGAAGCCTGTATAAATTCACCGCGAATCGATTTATCCTTCCACAAACAGGAAATTCCTGCTGAAATCGTAATACTGATCAATGTTACAAAAAAACAAAAGAAAACAAATTTGACATTCCAGACTTCTGAAAAGTCTACCGTCGCAAGATCTCCGAATAACAATAATGGTAATGGCACCTTGAACACAAATTTGTTCATCTTCGAAGCAAACTCTTCATCCATCCATCCTATCTTGCGAAACACAAGCCCCAATAACATCATCAAAAAAATAGGGCCAGTCGCATTTAAGCAAAAAAATAAATTCTCCATCTCTACTCTCCAATTGGGGACGGGGTTTTTTCAAAAAAACCCCGGTACCGTTAATAGTTCATTAACATTCCGTTAACAGTTTGTTAATTTATATATTCTCGTATCACACTATATGCTTCATACAATTCTTCATACTTTACCCGGCAATTTGCAGGACTTGTGGATGGCAGACAGATGATCTCCATGCCTGTATTTTTATAACAATAACGTTTATATAATTGTGCTGCCTTTTGACCGGTTGCAAAAATTGCCTGTATCGGCGCTTCTTTTATAATCTGATTCATATCATTAGGTTCTGGATTGCGGATACTACTGTCATCTGCCCCATGGATTTCACACCCTGCCAACACATCCCAGACTGCAATATGATTACGTAATGCAAATGCTATCTTTTCTTCCTTTGTCTCCGGCAAATTTTCTCCGCATACATCAGACACAACTTTCCAGAAGCGATTTCTTGGATGTCCATAATAAAATCCGACTTCACGCGATTTTGGGGACGGCATCGTTCCCAGCATCAGAATTCTGGAATCTTTGTTATAAATTGGTTTAAATTCATGTGTTACATGTTCTATCTTCATAACAACTCCTTAAAATGGCCTTTTTCGTCACTAATCATAGCATATTTTCACATTTAACACCAGTTCACCTGGCTTATGTGTTAAAATAATACAATAATGTCAGGGATAAGAAGTTCTGATGGAACTTACCTGAAAAATTCAATACACGTGGGGGAACGATATATGACCATTGAAATTCCAGGCTATAAAACTTTGGATCTAAACTATCTGGTTCTGGACTACAACGGAACGATTGCGATAGATGGATTCATTCCACCTATTATCAAAGAGCGGCTGCTCCTGCTTGGCGATACTTTTAAAATCTATGTCCTGACCGCCGATACTCACGGCACCGCTGCTGCTATGTGTGACGGTCTGCCTTTGGAAATTATGACATTTCCATCTGGCTCTGCCATGGATGAAAAACTGAGAATCTTAAATTCACTCGGCGCTGATCATTGTGTTGCCATCGGAAATGGACGAAATGATGTTCTAATGTGTCAGGCTGCCGCCCTGAGTATCGCAGTTATGGGAACGGAAGGTGCTCACGGAAAGCTTCTGACAGAATGTGATGTCTGCACCACTTCTATTGCGGATGCTTTGGATCTTCTTATGCTTCCGAAGCGTCTGATTGCAACTTTGCGCGGATAACAGGAGGCATTTTTATGAACGCACAAAAAGAACTGATCAACAAATTACACACAGATAAAAATCTGTCTCTCGCGGAATGGACCAACCTGATCAAAAATCGCACACCAGAATTATCCGAATACCTCTTCGAACTGGCAAGAGAAGAACGGCATAAATATTATGGTCACGATGTTTATGTACGCGGATTGATTGAATTTACGAACTATTGCCGCAATGATTGCCTGTATTGTGGTATCCGTAAAAGTAACGCAAATGCACACCGGTATCGTCTGGATGAAGATACGATTCTTCGTTGTTGTCAGGAAGGATATGATCTTGGTTTTCGCACTTTTGTCCTGCAAGGTGGAGAAGACGGATATTTCACTGAAGAACGAATTATCCACATTGTCCGGAACATACGCGAACATTTCCCACAATGTGCGATTACTTTATCCATAGGCGAATGGGAAAAAGACAGTTATCAGGCATTTTTTAATGCTGGCGCTGACCGTTATCTTTTACGCCACGAAACTTATAATTCTGACCATTATGCCAGACTTCACCCGGCAAAATTGAGTGCAGCTCACAGACAGCAATGTCTTTGGGATTTAAAAGATATTGGTTATCAAGTCGGAACCGGATTTATGGTCGGAGCTCCATTTCAGACACCTGAACACCTTGCGGAAGATATGCTATTTTTAAAAGAGCTCAATCCACATATGGTTGGAATTGGCCCATTTATCCCACACCATGACACACCGTTTGCCAGCCAGCCGGCAGGTACGCTGGAATTGACACTTTTCATGCTTGGCCTCATCCGACTGATGCTTCCAAAAGTCCTTCTTCCCGCAACCACTGCTTTGGGAACGATTCATCCAAAAGGTCGGGAACTTGGCATCCTCGCCGGTGGAAATGTCGTAATGCCGAACCTTTCTCCAACGGAAGTACGCAAAGACTATCTTCTGTATGACAATAAAATCTGTACAGGAGATGAATCCGCTCAGTGCCGCCACTGTCTACAGCAGCGTATGGCTTCAATCGGATATCAAGTTGTCACCTCCAGAGGGGATTCACTTAATAATTAATAACAGGGGGAATTTTGATGAACTTAAACAATACACCATCCGCCGAACGGCTTCATATTGGCATCTTTGGAAAACGAAATGCCGGAAAATCCAGTATCATCAATGCTCTGACCGGACAAAATCTTGCAATTGTATCCGATATTAAAGGCACAACAACAGATCCTGTCTTAAAATCTATGGAACTTTTACCTCTCGGTCCGGTTGTAATTATCGATACTCCCGGATTAGACGATGATGCTGATGTTCTTGGCATGCTGCGCATACAAAAAGCTTATCAAATGCTCAACAAAACTGATATTGCAGTTCTTGTTGTGGATGGAACGATCGGAATGACTGTAGAAGACAAAAAAATCCTTACACGCATCCAGGAAAAACAGATACCATATATACTTGTACTAAATAAAGCTGACCAGTTCGAGGGGATTCCATCCGTAATCACAACAAAAATCGTCGAATCCTGTCAGATTTCCAAAGATCACATTTTATGGGTGAGCGCAAAAAACAACCAAAACATCCATGAATTAAAAGATTTACTTGGAAAACTTGTCCCACCTTCTGATGATGACAGATATATTGTACGCGATCTCATCAAACCAATGGATTTGGTCATCCTTGTTGTCCCGATCGATTCTGCTGCTCCTAAAGGCCGGCTGATCCTTCCTCAACAACAGACCATCCGAGATATTCTGGAATCTGGTGCAGTTTCTATTGTTGTACGGGAAACAGAGCTTTCAGACACTTTAAAGAAGCTTGGGCGAAATCCAGATCTGGTCATCACAGATAGTCAGGCATTCCGACAAGTATCTGCCATTGTCCCTGAAAATGTACCATTAACTTCCTTTTCTATTCTATTTGCAAGATACAAAGGAAATTTAAAAACCGTAGTAGATGGTGCACGTTTTTTGGATAAACTGCATGACAACGATAAAATATTAATCAGTGAAGGCTGTACTCATCATCGTCAATGCGGTGATATCGGAACTGTAAAACTGCCGAACCTGATTCGCAAATACACAGGAAAAGAATTTCATTTTGAATTTACAAGCGGAACTGAATTTCCACTGGATCTTTCTCCATATCAGCTTATCATTCATTGTGGAGGCTGTATGTTGAACGAGCGAGAAATGAAATATCGACTGAAATGTGCCAAAGACGCAGAGATCCCTATAACAAATTATGGTACTGCAATCGCCTATATGAATGGAATATTAAATAGAAGCATCGCAATCTTTGATAAAATGTAATAAAAGAGGTGTAGTCGAAAAAATTATTGTTTTTCCAACTACACCATTCTTATTCATCTTAAAATAAAAGCTGAAGTCCCATTGCAATGACCCACATATATGAACATGTCTTTGGAATCATCAGTAATCCAACCTTTGGTTTCGTCTTACTGAATAAAGTTACCGGAATGTAACATCCGAAAGAAATGATAATTGCTACAACCATTCTTGTCATATGATAACCACCGGCATTTCCGGAGATTGCATAGAGGATAATCACACCGATACCAGTAACTGCAAAGACCGTATTTCTGATAACAGATAATTTCATATTTCCTTCATCCGTACACCAATTGTTCTGAGGTAAAATACATACAGCAATTCTGACAATTGCTGATGCCCATATCATAACTTCAACTGCAACCGGCGCATGCATCTGCGGAAATGTATATTTCCAAATATACAATAAAATAATATAAAATACGGTCATTGTGATAGAAGAAATCTGTAACCCTCTTCCCATCTGTCTCTTTACTTTTTCATTACCTCCATGCACAGCTCTAATCACTCTAGGTACCAGATGGAATGCATCTCCACCACAAAGTGTCAAAGTCAGGATGCCGTAAAGAATGAACAGCATATTCCCTTTTGCAAATACAAAAAATAATATTGCCGCAACTAAATCAAAAAGCAAATATGCCGTGTCAAATATTGATTCCATAATATCCGGAACCTGTGGTTTATAATTCTTTTCTTTCATGCTTCCTACTCCTCTTCAATCAATTGGTTATAATACAAATAATTTTTTCATCACTTCACTCCGCATTTTTATTAATGTTCTATTTAGAACGATTATATAGCGTCAATTATCGTTTGTCAACCATAAAAATGTCCAATCGCACATATTTATCATTCACTAACGATTTACATAATTCAATATCACCACAAGAATAAGCATGTGTACCGGATAAAAGGCATAACAAATATACTGGAACGGTTTACTGTGATATCCCTGCCTGCCGCGATACAACCAGATTGGAATTAACGCCAACAATGCAAGTCAACCAATCCTGCGCCGGGAGAAGTATAGCCCAAAGATGATCCATCAGCATCCATACCATAGCAAGAATGTGAAGTGTTGCTGCACTGATATCCATATATTTTAAATTTCCAATTTTCGTTCTATTCTCTCCAAACACGTATTTACTCCTATTGCAAGACCGGCAGATAGTATACTGCCACAAATAATTTTATTTATATTCAATGTTCTTAATCCATCAAATAAATAATAGAAGAGACTCCACTCGCTATGAATGAAGCCTCCTAAAAATATAATTCTGCGAATGATTCACCGAACATATTTTGATTATTGCTAAAATTCATTTAATCATGTTCTTTAATATATTGAAATATCTTTTTATCATTCTTTGATTTTTTATACCAGCCAATACCTATCATTATAATTCCAACAAGTCTCTTTGTTGCTCATCCGATGGTATTGGTATCATTAAATCGTTGATATGTTCATTTCTAAGATTATTAATATTACTACCTTGTGCCAAATCAGAAATAGTATTTCTATACGCATCTGTTCTCATATATCCAGCAATATATTCTGGATTTATCGTATAGAATCTTTCAATTCTTGATCCGCTGTCTCTGTCGCTGATTGAATCATAGATTCTCGACCTCCTGTCTTAACTTTTTTATCTTCAGAACGTTTTATTCTAACGCTCATATCATCGTGCATTTTCTCCATCACTGGAGGATATTTGTTTTCAAATAGTATCAATAGCTGCATAAGCTTCTGATCTAAGAATGTTAATGCATGCTTTCTTATATCTGTCGGAATACCATAATATGCTTCTGCAACTCCACCACAGATAGCTGCAACCGTATCACTGTCTCCACCAATAGATATTGCATTTCTTATTGCATCTTCAAATCCAGTAGACTCGAAGAAGGCTTGTAAAGCTTGTGGCACTGTTTCCTGACAAGTTTCATTGAACTTATATGTATCGCGAATTTCATCCAAAGTGAAGTTCATTGGATAATAATTCTTATCAATGTAATCTCTTATTTCAAAGATATTGCTTCCCGTCTTGGCCATAAAAATCGCAACAGCGGTCGCTTCAGCACCTTTAATTCCTTCTGGATGATTATGACTAACTTCTGTCACTAATCTTGACAGTTTCTTAGCTTCCTCAATACTATTAGCAGCAAAACCAGCTGCACTTACTCGCATTGCAGCTCCGTTTCCATAACTGTTATATGGCTTAGGATCATCAGAAAAAATCCATCCATAAAAGCTTCCACCATAGCCACAGTCGGGATAATTTCTACCAACGTTCTGCATGCATTCAACCGCGTTCTTTGATAAATCACTATAGTCTTTTTTACTTACCAATATTGCCTGCGCAATTGCTAGACTCATGATACTATCATCGGTAGGAAAACACTTATAAGTTAAAAACTCAAAATCTTTACTTCTGTGATTATTCCATTCAAAACGAGACCCGACGATATCTCCAATAATCGCTCCTAACATCTAACGACCTCCTTAAATTCTTGCTTGAAGTCTTGATAGCGTTGAACTCCATCTATTTTCTGCCTCTTGGATGGCTTTCTTATATGCTTCAAGTTCTTTTGTATATTCCTCGGCTATTGATTTTTGTTCTTCAATAGAAGGAAGTGGAATTTCTATATTATTTAATTCCTTATAGCTGATATTCATTACTGCAGTACCCTGCTGTCTAGTAACTAACATCTTTCTTCCTAAGTTCATCGAATCCCTGTAAAGTTCTATAGATATCAACAAATCTTTCTTTCTCTGGAAACGGATTAGGAATCTCAAAATCAATAGCAACACTTTCCATCAGTTGATACAATTCGTCATAATCCATTTCGTTTTGAGCACAGTCCTGAAGGACCATTACTTTTTTCAATACAGCTAAAACACTTTGATATTCATTCGGCGTATTATTCCCTCTTATAGCATTAAAGAAGGAATACACTCTATCGATTCTTCTATCATTCTTTTTCATGAGTAGCTCCTCCTGCTGTTAGATATTCTAAACCTTCTAACGATACTATATCACTGTGTGAGTCTGTTGTTAATATATTTTGGTATTTGCATACCAAAGTTTACAAATCATTAATTTTTATCTTTATCACCTTATATACAATCGTTATAGGGTGAACCCCAGGGTTCATTTTTTCTTGTTATCTATCTCCTAGTGTCAACCTTGTCTTATAGACCAGTTCCCACACAGCCATTTCCGAGCATAAAAAGAAAGGCTTTCCAATAGCCAATCGTATTCATTAACGATAGCTCTCTGAAAAGCCTTTTATTTACTACATATTTTTTACTTCTTAGGGTTCACCTTTGACATCAAAACAACCGTCTCAACGGTACTTTCGTTGTCCCAACAAAGTTCCTGTGTCTCCCTGTCTCCAAAATACACCGGAAAACGGAACTTTATGTGCTTCAGGAATCTGCCATCTGGCTGCTCCTGTTCGTAAATGTCCACCTGTTCCACAAAACTGTTAAGAAATTCTTTCTTCTCCAGGTCGGTGAACTTATCATATAGTTTATCAAAATATAAAAGAAATTG
>CAKRCL010000061.1 GCA_934307335.1 uncultured Dorea sp.
CCTTACAGTCATGGCAGTATTCCTGCTCACTATAACGAATCGGCTTTCCACATTTCAGACAACGGGGTTCCAGAATCTGTAATTCATCCACTTTTTTCCTGCAGGAATGACAGATCCCATCACAATTTACTTTTCCACAAAAAGGACATGTTTTAGGCCAGAAAATATTTAAAATCTTGTCTGTCCATTTTTCTATATATTTTTTCACTATGCAAGTTCCTGGATTCGCTCCGCCAGACTTGTATTTCGCTTTTGTTCACTCGTATTTTGAATCATTTCCTGAAAGACAGAATCACTTCCTACCAGCGTCACACATTTTCTTGCTCGTGTCACCGCAGTATAGATCAGATTTCGATTGTATAATTGTCTTGGTCCCTGTAATAACGGAATTACAACTGCCGGATACTCACTTCCCTGTGCCTTATGTATTGTAATCGCATACGCAAGTTCCAACTCTTCCAACAGGACATATGGGTACTTCACCTTACGTTGTTCATCATATTCAACAGTGATAGTCTCTTCATAGGTATTTATGTTACGAATAACTCCCATATCTCCATTAAATACCCCAACACCTTTGTCTATCGTCATTCCATACTTTGTACAGACTTCCCATTCCAGCTGATAATCATTTTTAATCTGCATAACTTTATCACCTTCACGGAACACGCGGTCTCCCACTTCTTTTTCCTGCTTTTGCTCTGACGGTGGATTCAGATATTGCTGCAAAATCTTATTCAGACGTTCTACTCCCAGATTTCCTTTACGCATCGGTGTCAATACTTGGATGTCATATGGTGATGCATCTACAAATTTCGGAAGCTTTTTCTGAATCAAAGTAATAACGACACTAATGATCACATTGGGATCGGAGCGTTTTAAGAAAAAGAAATCCATGCTCTTATTATCTAGTATAACCGGCTCTCCCCGATTGATTTTATGTGCATTAACAATGATGTCACTTTCTTTTGCCTGTCGAAATATCTTCTCCAGTTTCACGACCGGAAAACATTCGGATGCGATCATATCCTTCAATACTCTTCCCGGTCCGACACTTGGAAGCTGATTTCCATCTCCGACCATGATCAGTCTTGTTCCTGGAATGATTGCATCTAAAAGAGCCTTCATAAGTGTCAAATCTACCATAGACATTTCATCAATGATAATTACATCTGCTTCCAGCGGATTTTCCGCATTTCTTCCAAATCCGTTTCCAAATCCTGCATTTCCACTCTTACTGTCATCCTCCGGATTGCCACTGACTTCCAAAAGGCGATGAATCGTCTGTGCTTCACAGCCTGTTGCCTCTGTCATCCGCTTTGCCGCACGCCCGGTCGGTGCTGCCAGCAAGATATCTGCTCCTTCTTCTTCAAAGAAATGTATCATCGCATTGATTGTTGTTGTCTTTCCGGTTCCCGGTCCACCTGTTACAATCAAAATTCCGTGACGTACGGATTCCATCACTGCTTCTCTCTGTCTGTCATCCAACGCAAGTTCTGCCTGTTTTTCGATTGTATAAATTCGATGTTCCAGGACAGATGGTGTCACATCAAAATCAACATTCAGATCATGTAGCATCTTTGCAACTGTAAGTTCCATATAATAATAATGAGATGAGTATACCCGAAGTCCTTCATCTGATTCTTTCAGAACGACCTTTTTCTCCATAGCAAGATCCATAACATACTTTTCTATATGCTGAATCTCAACCTCCAGAAGCTGACTGGCACGATATAACAGAACATCTTGCAAAAGATAGATATGTCCTTCATTCACACTTTGAAGCAATGTATAGAAAATACCGCTTCGGATTCTGTAATCCGAATCCGTATGTATTCCAATCTTCGATGCGATCTCATCTGCAGTCTTGAACCCAACTCCAGGCACATGATCTGCCATCTGATATGGATTTTCTTCAATCACACGATACACATTTTGTCCGTAATGCTGATAGATTCTAGCTGCCAGTGTAGTAGAAATTCCATATTTTTGCAGAAAAATCATAGCTTCTCGCATGTCTTTCTTTTCTTCTACCTGTACTGCAATCTCTCTGGCCTTTCGCTCACTGATTCCTTTTACTTCTGCCAGTCGTTCCGGTTCTTCTTCAATGACCCGAAATGTATCTCCACCAAATTTTTTTACAATACGTCCCGCCAATGCTGCTCCTACACCTTTGATTGCTCCAGAACCCAGATACCGCTCAATTGATACCTTGTCTTCCGGCTGGCACACCTTTGAAGTCTCTACTTGAAGCTGGGTTCCATACACCTTATGCACAATGTACTGTCCCGTCAGCTCCAAGAGTTCTCCCTCTTCAATATAATGGAATTTTCCCACACATGTCAGATCTCCGTCATCATTATTCAAATTGAATACTGTATATCCGTTATCCTCATTACGGTATACGATGTGCTCCACATAACCTTTAATTTCTTCCATTCTCTTACCAATTCCCGTTATCTTCTTCCAGCATTTTCAAATGCCGGAATTCTATAACTCTCTTCTGGCATTCATAAGTTCTACATACTCTCCAGTTCCGATTGCTACGACCTTCGTCGGATCTTCTGCAGTCATCGTATTAATTCCGGTTCTCTCTTCAATCATCTCTTCCAGACCACGAAGCTTTGCCCCGCCTCCGGTCAGCATAATACCACGCTCCAGAATATCTGCGGAAAGCTCAGGCGGTGTACGTTCCAGAACGCTGATAATTGCTTCTATAATCTGATTAGAAGTCCCCTGAAGCGCCCTCTCTGTCTCTGCTGAAGTGACTGTAACCGTCTTTGGCAACCCAGTCACAAGATTGCGCCCACTAATTTTCATTGCTTCATTCTCAATTAATGGATATGTTGTGCCAATTTTAATCTTAATATCTTCTGCAGTTCTGTCACCAATCAACAGATTATGCTTCTTTTTCATATAACGCACAATTGCTTCATCAAAATCATCTCCTGCGACTTTCAAAGATGTGCTGACTACCGTTCCTCCAAGGGAAATCACAGCCACATCTGTTGTTCCCCCTCCGATATCCACGATCAGGTTACCACAAGCTTTTGAAATATCTATACCTGCTCCGATTGCTGCCGCCACTGGTTCTTCAATCAAATATACATCTCTTGCTCCTGCTGCAAACGTCGCCTGTTGTACTGCATTTCTCTCAACTTCTGTCACACCACTTGGCACACAGATACTGATACGTGGTTTCTGAAATGTTCTTCTTCCCAGTGCTTTCTGAACAAAATATTTGATCATCTTCTCTGTTACGGTATAATCAGAAATAACTCCTTGTCGCAAAGGACGCACTGCGATAATATTGCCCGGCGTTCTTCCCAGCATAAGACGAGCCTCCTCGCCGATTGCCTTCACTTCATTGCTGTCTCTGTCAAAAGCAACAACGGAAGGCTCTTTGAGAATAACTCCTTTTCCCTTCACATATACAAGAATACTGGCTGTTCCCAGATCTATTCCAATATCTACTGCCATGATATAACCTCTTTCTTTCTGCTATCCCTTTTACCCATATCATTATCTTTCGTTTTACCGGGAAGTGCAACCCTTTTTTCCTTAAATATTTGTGAAGATAATTTCAACTTATCCTTATTTCAGACAAATTTCTTCTATATCTACGGTCTTTCTAACATCGGTTTTATATATTTCCCAGTATAAGATAACGGACTTGCTGCAACCTCTTCCGGTGTTCCTTTGGCGATAACAGTTCCTCCTTTGTCACCGCCTTCCGGTCCCATATCAATAATATAATCTGCCGTTTTTATCACGTCCAGATTGTGTTCGATCACAACAACTGTATTACCGTCCGCAGATAATCTATGCAGAATCTCTGTTAGTTTATGCACATCTGCAAAATGTAATCCGGTCGTCGGCTCATCCAGAATATAAATCGTCTTTCCGGTGCTTCTTTTGCTGAGTTCTGTTGCCAGTTTGATTCTTTGCGCCTCCCCACCGGAAAGCTGTGTTGAAGGCTGTCCCAGACGGATATAAGAAAGTCCCACATCATAAAGTGTTTCCATTTTTCTACGGATACTTGGTACATTTTCAAAGAAATGCAAGGCTTCTTCCACCGTCATATTCAGAACATCATATATACTCTTTCCTTTGTATTTTACCTCCAGTGTCTCTCGGTTATACCTCTTTCCATGGCAAACCTCACAAGGCACATACACATCTGGAAGAAAATGCATCTCTATCTTCAGGATTCCATCTCCCGCACAGGCCTCACAGCGCCCACCTTTTACATTAAAACTGAATCTTCCTTTTTTATAGCCCCTGGCTTTTGCATCTGCCGTCGCAGCAAAGAGATCACGAATCAAGTCAAAGACCCCTGTGTAAGTTGCCGGATTAGATCTTGGTGTTCTTCCAATCGGAGACTGGTCGATCGCAATAACTTTGTCTAACTGTTCTAAGCCTTCGACAGAACTGTGTTTTCCCGGAATGACTCTTGCTCGATTTAAATCTCTTGCAAGACGTTTGTATAAAATCTCATTAATAAGTGAACTTTTTCCTGACCCGGATACTCCAGTGACACAAGTCATGACTCCAAGTGGAATCTCTACATCTACATTTTTTAAATTATTTTCCTTTGCACCACAAATTTTAATCCAGCCGGACGGTGCTGCACGATGCTCTGGTACCGGAATCTTCATTCTTCCACTGAGATATGCCCCGGTAATAGATTTTTTATTTTTCATAATCTGCTCTGCAGTTCCACAGGCGATCACTTCTCCACCATGTTCTCCGGCCCCCGGTCCGATATCCACTATATAATCAGCCGCGCGCATAGTATCTTCATCATGCTCGACTACAATAACAGAATTTCCAAGATCTCGTAAATGTTTCAATGTCCCTAGAAGTTTATCATTATCTCTCTGATGTAATCCAATACTTGGTTCATCTAGAATGTATGCCACTCCGACCAGTCCTGAACCAATCTGTGTCGCAAGACGAATTCTCTGAGCTTCTCCTCCGGATAATGTTCCGGTAGCACGTGCGAGAGTCAGGTAATCCAGACCTACGTCCATCAAAAACTTAATTCTCGCCTGAATCTCTTTTAAAATCTGTCCTCCGATCATCTTCTGCTGCTCTGTAAGCGCCAGACTGCCCATAAACTCCTGCAAACGTTCAATTGACATCTCTGTCACTTCTGCAATATTCTTTCCACCGACCGTCACCGCCAATGCCTCTGGTTTCAAACGCTGACCACCACATTTTCTACAAGGTGTAATTCTCATAAATTCTTCATATTCTGCTTTCATCGTGTCGGAAGAAGTCTCACGATATCTGCGCTCGACATTCCGAATCAGCCCTTCAAACGCAACATCATATGTGCCTTCGCCTCGCTGACCTTTATAATGAACTTTCAGTTCACGTCCATTCGTTCCATGAAGAATCACATCGTGGATTTCCTGTGGATAATCTTGAAACGGTGTGTCCAGCGAAAATCCATATTCTTTTGTCAATGCATCCAAAATCGCATAGGTAAAACTCTTTTTATCCGTACAAGACTGCCATCCCATAACAGTTATGGCTCCTTCGCTAATGCTCAGTCTTTTATCCGGAATCATCAAATCCTCATCAAACTCCATCTTATATCCCAGTCCAAAGCACTCCGGGCATGCACCAAATGGATTATTAAAAGAAAAGCTTCTTGGTTCAATCTCATCAATACTGATTCCACAATCCGGACACGAAAAACTTTGGCTGAAATTCAATGGTTCTCCATCAATGACATCTACAATCATCAGTCCTTCTGCCAAATGCAGCACGTTTTCAATGGAATCTGTCAGGCGTTTCTCAATTCCAGGTTTTACAACAAGACGGTCAACAATAATTTCAATATTATGTTTTATATTCTTATCTAAAGTAATCTCTTCAGACAATTCATAGAGACTGCCGTCTATACGAACACGTACATATCCACTTTTCTTTGCTCTGTCCAGTACTTTTTCATGGCGTCCTTTCCGGCCACGGACAACTGGTGCAAGAAGCTGGATTTTTGTACGTTCCGGAAGCTCCATAATCTGATCCACCATCTGATCTACTGTCTGTTTCTTAATCTCACGTCCACATTTTGGACAATGCGGGATTCCAACTCTTGCATACAAAAGTCGAAAATAATCATAAATCTCCGTTACTGTTCCGACTGTAGAACGTGGATTTCGATTCGTCGACTTCTGATCAATAGAAATGGCTGGCGAAAGTCCTTCGATACTTTCCACATCCGGCTTTTCCATCTGTCCCAAAAACTGTCTTGCATAGGAAGACAACGATTCCATATATCTTCTCTGCCCTTCTGCATAAATAGTATCAAACGCCAGAGACGATTTTCCGGAACCACTCAGCCCTGTCAGGACTACAAGTTCATTTCTCGGAATATCCAAATCCACATTCTTCAAATTGTGCTCATTCGCACCTCTGATTTTTATAAATTGTCTTTTCTCTTTTTTCGCTGCCATTGTTATTATTTCCTCTATATTTATACTATGATAAGGTAAAAGTCCTCTATTCTTTTAACATCTTTTTTAACTCGATCAACTTATCCCTTAATTCTGCTGCAACCTCAAAATTGAGTTCTGCTGCCGCTTTTTTCATCTGTTTTGTCACATCTGCAATTAACTTTTCAAGTTCTTTCTCACTCATAGATTCTGGATCTTTATCCATCTGAATCTCCGCAGCTGCAACCTTTTTGGAAACACTGATCAAATCCCTGACACTTTTTTGAATTGTAGTCGGTGTTATTCCATGTTCCTCATTATATGCCATCTGAATCTCGCGACGACGCTTTGTCTCTTCAATCGCATTCTTCATGGAATCTGTCATATTATCTGCATACATGATAACATGTCCTTTTGCATTACGCGCCGCACGTCCAATCGTCTGCACAAGCGAAGTCTCGGAACGAAGAAATCCTTCTTTATCTGCATCTAGAATTGCAACTAACGTGATTTCCGGAATATCCAATCCTTCTCGCAAAAGGTTGATTCCGACCAACACATCAAAAACATCCAAACGCATATCACGCACGATTTCTGTTCTTTCCAGCGTATCAATATCTGAGTGCAGGTAGCGGACACGAATACCCAGCTCTCGCATATAATCTGTCAAATCTTCTGCCATACGCTTCGTCAATGTAGTAATCAGAATCTTATGCTTTCCGGCAATCTCTTTTTTCACTTCACCTATGAGATCATCAATCTGACCTTCAACCGGACGGACCTCAATCTCCGGATCCAAAAGTCCTGTTGGACGAATTACCTGCTCTGCCCGTAATAATTCGTGCTCTTCCTCGTACTGTCCCGGTGTTGCAGACACAAAAAGCACCTGATCAATTTTACTCTCAAATTCATCAAAACTAAGAGGTCTGTTATCCAACGCTGACGGAAGACGGAATCCATATTCTACAAGAGTCCTTTTTCTGGACTGGTCTCCATGATACATACCGCCAATCTGCGGAACTGTCTTATGTGACTCATCAATCATTATAACGAAATCATCCGGAAAATAATCAATCAGCGTATGTGGTGGCTGCCCCGGTGCCAATCCCGTTAAATGTCTGGAATAATTCTCAATTCCGGAACAAAAGCCTGTCTCTCGCATCATCTCTATATCAAAATTCGTTCGCTCCGCAATTCTCTGTGCTTCCAGAAGTTTTCCTTCACTTTTGAAATACTTCACCTGCTCTTCTAATTCAACTTCAATCTCACGAATTGCTCGTTCCATATTTTCTTTTGAAACGACATAATGCGATGCCGGAAATATAGCCACATGATTTAATTCATTCTTCACCTCTCCAGTCAGTAGATCAATCTCTGTGATACGATCAATCTCATCTCCAAAGAACTCCACACGGACTGCATATTCTTCGGAACCTGCCGGAAATATCTCAACTACATCCCCATGGACGCGAAATGTGCCTCGCTTGAAATCCATCTCATTTCTATCATATTGAATATCCACCAGTTTGCGAAGCACTTCATCCCTGTCTTTCTCCATGCCCGGACGTAATGATATTACCATGTTCTGATAATCGATTGGAGATCCCAAGCCATAAATGCAGGACACACTGGCCACAATGATTACATCCCGGCGCTCAGAAAGTGCTGCTGTTGCAGAATGTCGCAGCTTATCAATTTCATCATTGATAGACGAATCTTTTGCAATGTAAGTGTCTGAAGACGGAACATAAGCTTCTGGTTGATAATAATCGTAATAGGAGACAAAATATTCCACTGCGTTATCGGGGAACATCTCCTTGAACTCTCCGTACAACTGAGCTGCAAGTGTTTTATTATGAGCGATGACAAGCGTCGGCTTCTGTAATTGCTGAATCACATTTGCCATCGTAAAAGTTTTTCCAGAACCCGTAACCCCTAGTAAAGTCTGGCATTGATTGCCTTCCTTGAACCCTTTCACAAGCTCTGCAATCGCCTGTGGCTGGTCTCCGGTTGGCTCGTATGGGGCTTTTAATTTAAAAGCATGTCCGCCCTGCGGGCTGCTTTTATGAGCAAGTAGCTGATCATTGTCAGCGGATTGCGAATGTCCTTTTTCTGCATTCATGGTAAATCCCTCCATTTGTGACTTTTACTATGACCAATATCAGCCAAAAATTCGTATCCAGATTCGTAACGAAACGCCTATTTTTGTCTCGAATAAAGGTCATTTTTGTCTCGTTACGAATAAAAGTCACAAAATTCATATTTGCGGATAAAACAGCACTCGGAAATACCTGATGATACCAGGCTCCGGTTCTGTCATATTTTTACTGTTTGTTCTTGTAACAGTCCCTATTATATCAGACATTTTTTTGAAAGTATATAGATGAA
>CAKRCL010000062.1 GCA_934307335.1 uncultured Dorea sp.
AAAGAAAGACCTTGAGTTCAATATAAACTCTTGGTCTTTCTTTTTTTCGGGACTATTCTTTTTTCACAGCCCCTTTTTACTATATCACACACATTATTTTTTCTTTATTAATCATTTATCGGATCACAGTTCTTGTCTGTGGCTTGATTCCGATATTCCTGCTTTTCTGAGATTTTTTTGAATGCCATTCTCTTCCGACCAGCTCATCCAGTGACACGTCAAAATAATCTGCCAATGCACATAATTTATAGATATCTGGAAGTCGTTTGTCAGATTCATATCGCGTATAGGTAGAACGTGCGACTCCAATTGCATCCGCAATTTCTTCCTGTGTATATCCCCTTCCTATTCTTTTTATTTTAATATTCAATCCAACCTGCATGCTTTCACCTGTTTTCTCTTTCGTGAATTTATATTCCATTTACCTGCGCTGATATAATTATACCATTTCAATCCACAATACGGAACTAAACTTTTTCTATTTCCACATTGCAGGACTATAGGTTTTTGTTATAATAAATTGTAGATTTGCGGAAAAGGAGGGATATTTTGGCATTATTTCCAAAGGCAGACGTTGCAGTCGAGGACATTGAACATTTACTCCGAATCCTTGGAGTTTCTCCGATTTATGCAGGTTTTACTCCTGCTGTTACTGCGATGAAATTCGTTCTGGAAGATCCTCATTTAATGACGTCTTTAACTACCAAACTTTACCCAAAAGTCGCCGGATCCTGCGGAACTTCGATTCCTTCGGTCGAGCGGAATATTCGTACAGTCATCTCAATCATCTGGGAAAAGAACAAATTTTTATTTGAAATCATTGCCGGTTACGGTATGACTGCAAGACCTTCTGTGGGAGATTTTTTAGCCATCCTTACCACTTATCTGATGTATCATCCAGCTGATAAATGGCCGGATTATTTACGATAATATTTTTTATCGCAAAATATTAAAAGTACCATGTTACACGTTTACCGTGCCAACTTGGTACTTTTTGTTATCTTATGCCTATTTTCTATTCTGCCTGCAGTCTCTGCACCATTGCCCACAGTGCCTGTGCAGAATTAAAATTCTCCGGAATAATATCTGCTGGTGTCACAGACACATCAAATTCATCTTCTAATTCTCCTACAATTGACAGAATAGCAAATGAATCTAAAATTCCATCATCAATAAGTGTCGTGCATGTCTCATAGTCTGCATCTGGCTGAATGTCTTCCAAAATTTCAATTAATTTTTCCATAGTCGTAATCTCCTTTTTTACTTTTCAGACTTCATTTAAACCTATTATTCCCTCTAATTACATTCCTGTATTAATTGGATAACTTTCTATTGCTTTTCTTACTTCCACAAATCCTTCTTCTTCGGACCAGAATAAAATCCGTGGCATCCGGCGACTCAAAAACAGATAAATACCTTCCGTAACCGAATATGCACCTACGCGTTCAAATACAAGTGCATCTCCAATCTGTGCATTTTTCAGAGGCATCTGCTTTACAAGTACATCATTAACTGTACATAAGGAACCGCAAATATTCCACAGAATCTCTTCCTGGTTCTCTTTTTGTTCCTCGTTTTGCTTATCAGGCAGATGTTGATGATGTGGCATCTTCATCGCCATTGCCTGTCCATAATAATTCAGATGATTCAATCCACCATCTACAATGCAATAATTCTGACCGTGATTGACTTTCTGATCTACAATTCTTGTCACATAATATCCACAATATGCTGCAATATAACGTCCCATTTCCAGTGTGATTTTTCCTTGGTATTCCAAATGGTTCAATGCTTCTGCAAATTGATGTAAAAGTGCCTCGTCATCAACTTCGTCTTCATTCTCAAAATATGGTATATAAAATCCCGGACCATATTCTAAAACCTCTGTCTCATAGTCGCATTGTTCTTTTAGTCGACGAATCATTCCATCCAACCAATTCAGTTCTTTTTCTATCTTTGTAAATTTCTTTTTCTGAGTCCCGGAATAGCACTGAATCCCTTTTATCTGTATATGTGGATAGTAGTTCTTTTTAGAAATAATATCCACCAACTCTTCTTCATCAACACCGAACTGATTTCCGCTTGTCAAACGAATCAATGCATGAATAACTATATTCTCTTCTTTTGCGCATTCTTCCAAGAGTTCCAAATGCTTTCTTGATTCTATTGTGTATACACCTGCATCCTTATATGTGTGCATCACATGTGTAAGATCACTCTTTTCTTTATTTACCCCAGACAATACAATCTGTTCCATTGAAATTCCAATCGTCTCACAGATATGGAACTCTCCTGGCGAACATACTTCAAACTTGTCCGCAATGTTTTTCAACGGTCCGATCAAAAATGGATTTGCTTTCATCGCATAGCAGATTTCTGCTCGATTGCCTAATATATTCTTCATCATTCGAACTCTGGTCTTAAGCATATCCAGATCAAAAATATACACAGGAGTCTCACCAATTTTCATGTCATTCTGCTCTGAACGGGACATGCTTTCTCCCTGATTCAAATAATTACGCAAGATTTCCTGATTCATATGCTTCCTCCAGTTTTTTTCGATCAATCTTACCATTTTTTGTAAGCGGAAATTCTTCCACCTGCACAAAGACATTCGGTATCATAAAACCCGGAAGTTTTGTACCGATTGCACGGACGATCTGTTTTTTCTCCAGATCACCTTTGTAAAATGCAAGTATTTTTCCTTTTGCTTCATCATACATACACAGACTTCTTCCAAGACCTTCCACTGTCTCCAATGCCGTCTCAATCTCGCCCAACTCAATACGATGTCCCATATGCTTAATCTGGAAATCTTTTCTAGATGCGAAATAAAGATTTCCATCTTCTCCATAATATGCAAGATCTCCTGTCCGATATATCATTTCCAAATACTGTGGATTCAGCGGATTTTGCACAAATGCTTTTGCAGTCTGCTCTGGATTATTATAATAACCAAGTGACAATGCTGTACCGGATACACAGATTTCACCTTTTATCCCCGGCTCTGTCACTTCTTTATCTTCTTCATCCAGCAGAAAAACTTTTTCATTTGGAAATGGTTTTCCAATCGGCAAATTTTCTCCCGGTTCATAATCACGGTCAATAATATGATACGTACAATTGCAGGTAATCTCTGTTGGTCCATATACATTCACATACATGACATTTGGAAGATATTTTTTCCAGATATTTAAATGCTTTACAGGCATTACTTCTCCACTGAAAATGACTTTTTTTACTTTTTCCGGAACTTTATAATCAAATCCTTTTAATGTCGAGATAATGCACAATGCTGATACCGCCCAAATTAAAGTAGTCACTTCCCGTTCTACCAGATAATCCAAAAGTTTTGTCGGAAATGAAAAGAATTTTTTCGGAATGATCTGCATTGTTGCACCACATTTTAAAGTAGAATAAATATCTTTTACAGATACATCAAAATCAAATGGTGCCTGATTTCCAATTACGTCATTCTCTGTAATCTGAAATAATCTTGTAAATTCTTCAATAAAATCAATGACTGAACGGTGACTGACTACAACTCCTTTAGGAACACCGGTTGATCCAGATGTAAAAATCGCATAAAGTGGATCTATATCTCTGCTCTGTGCCCTTACAGAATCGAGATATTCGGCATCTTCCTTTTCAGCTAATGCCTCCCCTATCATAACAACTTTTCCATCAAATCCCAATCGTTCTCTCTGTTTATCATATGCCGGATCTGTCAACATAACTTCTGCCTGCAACGTATCCAACACAGACTTCAGACGTTCTGTCGGAAGCTTGGGATCTAATAAAACATAAAAACAGCCTGCAGATACAATTCCCATAAATGCATAAATGGCTTTCACACCTTTCTCCATAAGTACAGGAACTGGCTTTCCAAAAGTTACATCTTTTCCCAGTCTGGTTCCTACTGCTCTGGCACATCTGATTAGTTCTTCGTACGTGCACGCTATCTCTTCATCTGCAAAAGCAGTCTTACCCGGATACTTCCGGGCAGACTCTTCTGCATAACATAAAATATTTCGAATCAATTTTGTTACTCTCCTAATCCACTTTCAACGGCTTCTACCATTGCTTTCAAGGCTTTTTCTTCTTCTGGTCCGTCACATCTCAGAAGGATTTCATCTCCAGATTTAATTCCCGCACCAAGAATACTCAATACACTTTTTGCATTCGCGATTGAATTTTCATATTCAAATGTAATTCGACACTCATACTTATTTGCAATGTTACTGAATATCCCTGCCGGACGCAGATGCAGTCCTGTTGGATTTGTGATTTTTACTTTCTGACTTACCATAGTTCTGCTCCTTACTTTTCTTCCAATACAACATTTACTGATACCGTATTCTCCAGCACACATCCATTCGGAACTTCTACTGTTACCGGGACTGTAAAAGTTCCTGCTGTCTGATAATTTTTCAGATCAATGCTCACATGATCATTAATCTTATAACTGTTTAATGCATCCTCGGATCCCCGGATCTGAATCTCTAAAACATCTGCAGATTCATAATTTAATGACAATCTATTCGACAGATTATTCACTTTTATGGATCCCATAGAAATATCATATGATTTTGATCCATCCTTGTCAATTCCTACTGTCACAACAACTGATCCGGCATTTTCGTCTGTTAGTTTTATATCTTCCGGAAGATACTCCGCTATATCTACGACTTGCTCCGTCTTTGACGTAAGTCCTGACATTGAAGACAATGCTGATGCAGGAATCGATATTTTTTTCAATTTTTTCAAATCTTCTGACCGGCCTGTCACATTAATATGATCTGGTTCATACTTAATATTGCTTATAGAATATCCCGCCGCCGCTGTAATCTCAGATGTATCAAACTCTACTTTCACATTCTTTGTCTCAAGTACCTGAACACTAACGGACACACCTTCTGTACCAAGGTTGTTAGCCAGAAGTGACTGATCAATGATATTATTATCCTTATCATACAATACCAGCTCTGATTTCGTCACGACATCTTCTGAAAGACCTGATACGCTAACGGAAGCTTCTACCTTACTGATTGAATCAATCACGGATTTCGGTCCACGGATAGACACCATCTCCGGAACTGCCTGAATCTCTCCAAGTGCACATCCATCCCTTACAGTTCCTGTTGTCTTCGGAACAATCGGGAATTTCTTTGTCTCTTCATCTTCCAGTTTTACCTGAAGATTCCGTGGTGTCACTTCTACATCTTCATAGTTGATACCTTCTATCTCGATATCAATCGGAATCTGTGTCTGCAACGTCAATTCTTTCATATCCGCAGTTGCTTTAATCTGGTCTGATTTTATTTTGCCAAGTACAGATCTCTTTGCTCGTACTGTTACAGATACATTTTGCGTACCATCTTCAATCTGATATGTCTGATTGGTTGCTGCAAGTACCTCTGTATTAATTACCGTTACCGGTATATTGTTAAACGTTTTTGTTGTAACCGGGTCATCGATATTAACCACAATCGTCCATAGCATCACTGCAAGAAGGAAGGATAATATCTTAAGGCCCCAATTATTCATCAGTCCTTTTTTCATGCTTGTTCCTTCCTTTCAACTTATACAGGAAATTCTTAGTCTCCATTTTTCTATTCTGTATATACATCAGTTTTTCACGAAGTTCATCACGTGTAACAGCTCTGTCAAGTACTCCACCTTGCGCCACAGATACTTTTCCCGTCTCTTCTGACACAACAATGATCAAAGCATCACTGACTTCACTCATTCCAACTGCTGCTCTATGTCTTGTTCCGAGTTCTTTGCTAAGTCCCATATTATCTGATAAAGGAAGATAACATGTTGCAGATACAATTCTGTCCCCACGAATGATAATCGCTCCATCATGAAGCGGTGTATTATGCTCAAAAATATTCATAAGCACCTGCATAGACACAAGACAGTCCATCTTAATTCCGGTACTTTCATATTCCGTCAAATGAATTGCCTGCTCGACAACAATCAACGCTCCCGTCTTGACTGCTCCCATATTATACACTGCATCAATAATACTCTCCATCGTGTCTTCGCTGAATCTGCTGCTTTCTTTGTTCGTCTCAAATGGAACAATCGAGCTTAAGAATTGCTTCTCCCCCAACTTTTCCAAGGCTCTTCGAAGTTCCGGTTGAAACACTACAACTGCTGCTGTAGCCAGTACTGTCACTGAGTTCCTTGCCAGAAACAAAATCGTGTGCATCTTGAAAATTGCTGCCAGCATCACAAAGATTCCCAACACAACAATTCCTCGCATCAGCATCCAGGCTTTTGTATTAATCAGCCAGATCGCTATGTGATAAATCAAATATGCCAGTATTAATATTTCCATAATATCTGTCAAATGCACATCCGGAAAATACAACTCTTGACGGGTGGATCCAAATATCTGCATAATATACTGTCTCATCCGGTCACCCCCTTTTCTTACAATTAATTACTTACTACCCTTTATTTCATATCCGGATCATTTTCAAAGCTTCTTCTTAAAAGCTCCTGATCCACATCGTCCATCACGTTTTTTCTCTGCGTTGCCGGACGTTTTTTCTTTTTCGTCCCCTGCTGACTTTGATGTGCCTTTTCCTGAGCCTGTTTTTTTGCCTTCTTTCGCACTTCAGCTGTATCCATGATTTCTGTCTCCTGACGTTCATTGATACGCTTTACGGTTTTCTCCGGTGTAGAAACTATAATCTTCGGAACTGCCTTCACATAATAATAGTATTCATCATCTTCATACTGAAGATTCTCACTTCTCGAATAATCTACAGAGAAGAAAAACAACTCTAAAATCAGTCCGACAATTGCCGCAGCAACACTTCCAACAATCAATGTTGCATAAGATGCATGCACTCCCATTGCCACATCTCCGATTGCTACCACTATAATATTCACAACTGCACCGACTACAACTGCTACATCCCATGCATGAGCAATCGCCTGCTTACGCAATGTGTATACAACCAATGTACAGATTATAAATGCAACAAGCACAACCCACATCTCTTTATTCTGAAATACCTGTTTTGCATATTTGCCGATATCTCCCATTATACCTTTAAGCTCTCCGCCTTTCATGCCGGAAGCAGCTTTTTTCATATAAGCCATCATGTAATATACAATTGTTCCACACCCAACTGCTACCATCGAAATCGGTGACAACAGCAGTGCACAAGATATCGGAATAATAACCGGTATCTTAAACACAAATGCCAGTGGTGTTAAAAGTACTATAATTGCCATCTTCGGAGTAAAACGGAGATAAAAAATATACATAATTAAAAAAATCACAGCCGTCACAATAAATGTGGCAATAGATACAGAATACATATGTATTAAAATAAGCGTTGTCGCTAAAATCACTATGATAATCGGTGGGAAAAATGTACAGATAATTGCAAGTGCCAGTGTAACAACCGGTGAAGCAAGCGTTTTCATAAATCCTACATTGCCATTGATAATATAGAATGTCATAACTGCCAGAATAAATTGTACTGCTTTGTCTACAACAATTGAATATTTGGAATATAACTCCTGCATTCTTTCTCGTATTACATATAAACTGTCCATTACTTTGTCTCCTTTTCATACATCTTCAACAGTCTTGTCAAAATATGATTATATCTCTTCACCCGCTGTCTTGCTTCCTGATGCTTCTTATTATACAGATGACTCGCAACTGCAATATAGACCACCAGAACTACTACATATCCGACAACCGCTGCGAAAATTAATGTGAGTAATAATACAGTTGATGCTTTCTCCATCAGAGTATCCAGTCCTGCTATCATCGCTAACATCCAAGCTAATGCATACCCTACTGTTACCCACAAGACAGTATATATTATATGCACCCCGGCATAATCTTTTCTATAATATTCGCTGATTTTAAAATCTTCTTTTCCCTGAGTCTGATCATACAGAGCAAGTCTCGTCATCAGCTTTACTTTTCGCTCATCTAACATACATGCACCTCAAAATCCTTTTTATCGATGAAACATCATTTTCAGTATAACAAATCTCAATAACCTTGTCCAATACTTATAGTTAAAAAGTAAACTTTTTGAATTCCCATAGATTTGAGGATTTTCGCCACCTGGTCGATTGTGTTGCCTGTCGTATAGATATCATCTATAATCAATACGCGATGCAAATCTCTCGGCAATCTTTCAGGATCTCCTCCCGGTGCAAATGCATGTTCCAAATTCTTTTTTCGTCCCTGTGGATCCAATTTTTTCTGATATCCGGTGTAATGGACTCGTTTCACCAAATTTGAAATAACCGGAATGCCACAGTTTTTTCCAATCTCCTTTGCCAGAAGTTCTGCCTGATTATAGCCACGCTTTCTACGTCTTCTCCTGTGAAGCGGTACCGGCACAAGCGCCTGTGGTCTCCATCTGCGAATTACTTCTTCATATTGCGCACAGATCTCCACTGCAAAATATTTTGCATAATATCTCTGATTATGATACTTAAGCTGATAAATGGCGTAATTCACTGGTGGTTTATGAATCCACATGGACACTCCT
>CAKRCL010000063.1 GCA_934307335.1 uncultured Dorea sp.
CCCGCCCGCTTATGTGGGAGCAAGGAATTCTACCCTCAAATGGGCAGAAAAATATTGTATCACGGTTATCTACTATAACACATGACACCCTTGATTTCAAGCCTTTTTCTTCAAATCTTTTGTGTTTTTTTCAACTAGTTTACGCGCTGTCATAATCTGATGTCCACATCCCATACATTTCAAACGGAAATCCGCACCCACGCGTAAAATTTCCCATTCCCGGCTTCCACATGGATGTGGTTTTTTCAATGTTACGATGTCACCGACTTCATAATTATATTCCATGGTGTTTCCTCCTCTATATTATCTCTGGTTCTCTTTCTCTTTCACACCAATTACAACAAAACGGTGTTCATCACTTGCACCGGTACATGTCGAAAGCGTCACTACAGAATCTGATGTCGTGACCTCCACTCCTGTATCATAAATTGCAATGTGCTTCGTCATATCCAGATATGACTGATATGCCTCATCATTTTCAAATCCTGTCAGATACACATCATCCGTATCTTTCACAGTTGCGGCACTATAAATATGATATACAATTTCTCTGCCATCCGGCGTATAAATATAAAAATACGGATTATCTTTCCAAAAATCTTTATCCTTGTATTCGTCAAGCTTTCGGAACATGGAACCATCTTTCATACGATGTCCATAAATAATAGAATTACGGTCATTAAAATTAGAATTATTTCCTGCATTCAAAAAAATCGTTCCAAGTGTATTGTCATTATCTGAAAATGTTTTATGCAGATACTTTTCATTATCTGTTGTCTGAACGATTGGATAATTGATGATCGATGGTTCCGGATAGAACCGGATCCACCCAATTGTGTCAGCATTAATTCCCTTTAATTCATCAAAATTTACAGAAAATCCTTGTTCCGGCTCATTATCATTATCAATTGCCAGACTCTGAACCTTCTTATATTCATCACGCCCCTTTGCATAACCACTTATGATTTTTACCAATTGAAACGCTGAAATACAAAATACGACCAACGCCACCAATAATATAATATTAGATATGATGCTTGCTTTTCCTTTTTTTACTCTACGTCCGCGATGCGGTCTTCTACCTTCTCTCATATTTTCCCCTCTTAATATCTTAACGATTTGTTATTTTCAGATCCTTCTATCTGTTATACTAGCACATTCCTATTGTCTCATTCAATTATTTTATATTTTTTTAATTTGCAGTTTATTGACTTTCTTCGCCCCTGGCGTATGATTGTTAAATAGGAGGCTGATACTTATGAAAGAAAAATTACAACGCTTTATGTATGGAAGATATGGGCTGGACTCATTTGGTAGATTTACAATTATTGTGTCACTGGTACTGATGCTTTTATCAAACTTTGTACCGATCAGACTCGGAAGTGTACTCTCACTACTGTGCTGGGCGCTTTTAATCTACACATATTTCCGTATGTTTTCAAGGCAGACATACAAACGTGCATGTGAAAATCAAATGTATCTGACAAAAACTGCAAAGGTTCGACATTTTTTTACTTCGCAAAAAAATATGATGGCTCAGAGAAAAACACACCATATTTATAAATGTCCGACCTGTAAACAGAAAATTCGTGTTCCGAAAGGCAAAGGGCGCATCGAGATCCGGTGTCCAAAATGCAACACGACATTTATTAAAAAGAGTTAAGTAAAGGAACTTTTTATGTTTGGATATATTGCAATCAACAAAGCTGAAATGAAATTCAAAGACTACGATATGTATCAGTCGTACTATTGTGGTCTTTGTCGTCGTCTGAAAGACAGCTATGGAAAACGCGGACAATTGACATTATCTTATGATATGACATTTCTTATTGTTCTGCTCACAGGACTCTATGAGCCAAAAACCATATCCGGCAAAACACGCTGTATCGCGCACCCGTTCGAACAACATCCAACTTGTATCAACGAATATACAGATTACGCAGCTGCTATGAACCTGGTTCTCTCTTATTATAAATGTAAGGATGACTGGATTGACGAGCACAAGAAAAAAGGGGTTATTGCAGCCAAAGCACTGGAGTCTAAGATTAAAAAAATCGAAAATGACTATCCTCAAAAAGTGCTTGTCATTCGTACAAAGCTGGAAGAATTGGGACAATATGAACGAAAAAATGAAACAAATCTCGATCTTATGGCGGGACTTTTTGGCGACATTATGGCTGAAATTTTTGCCTGGCAACAAGATGCCTGGGAAATCTCACTACGCAAGATTGGATTTTTCTTGGGCAAATTCATTTATCTCATGGATGCCTATGAAGATGTCGAAAAAGATATTGAAAACCAGAGCTATAATCCTTTAAAGAACGCATTTCTTCAGGAAACACCTGAACAATTTGCCATGGAATGTCGTTCGCTTCTAACTATGATGATGGCAGAATGCTCCCGTGAATTCGAGCAGCTTCCCATCTTGCTTCATGTAGATATTTTAAGAAATATCTTGTATTCCGGTGTATGGTGCAGGTATACTATGGTTACGTCCAAAAGATGTGAAAACCAGAATAAGGAGAATAAAGATGAATGATCCATACAGCGTCCTTGGGGTCTCCCGTGGCGCTTCTGATGAAGAAATAAAAAAAGCATACCGGTCACTGAGCCGAAAATACCATCCGGATGCAAATATCAATAACCCAAACAAAGATCAGGCTGAAGCTAAATTCAAAGAAGTCCAACAAGCTTACCAACAGATTATGCATGAGCGCGAATATGGTGCTTCCGGCAACTATGGTAATTCTTCCGGCAGCTACGGTGGCACTGGTTCTAACGGCAGCTACAGTGACTTTGGCGGATTTGATTTCGGTGGATTCGATTTTGGTGGATTCGGCAACTTCCGTGGTTACTCCGGCCAATACCAACAGCAACGTGCAGGCGCAACTAGTAATGAAAGCGATCTTCATATGCAGGCTGCTGCCAATTTTATCAATAACGGTCGTTACCAGGAAGCAATCAATGTTCTAAACGGAATCGATAACAAAACTGCCCAGTGGTATTACTATAGTGCCATTGCAAATTCCGGTATCGGCAACAATGTAATTGCCCTCCAGCATGCAAGAGAAGCCGCACGTCTGGAACCAAACAATATTCAATACACAACCCTCGTACAGCGTCTCGAAAGCGGTGGAAGCTGGTATCGCCAACAACAAGGTCCATATCAGACCACTTTCGTCGGTGGTGGTGACTGGTGCATGAAACTCTGTCTGGCCAATCTCGTCTGCAACTTATGTTGCGGTGGAAGCGGACTCTGCTGCGGTGGCGGCGGAATGAACGGCGGACATTACATATAATGAATTTAAAAGTTAAATTAGGACGCAGTGTTTTCATCAAACGCTGCGTCCTAATTTATTAACCGTTTTCTCTTTATTACTCTATTTTCTTTAATGCTTTCTTAAATCGGCTGCTAAACAATAAAATCGTAAATGTTACTGCAAAGAAATCTGCAACTGGTTCTGCCAGATATACTCCCATAGTTGGATTTGATTTCCAAATCAATGGCACGATAAAAATCAAAGGAATCAGAAGTACAAATTTTCTCATAACTGCCACTGCAATTGATTCCATTGCACAGCCAAGAGAGGTAAATGCCATCTGACATGCAATCTGAATTCCGAACATAAACATCGCTGCCATGTATACCCGAAGTGCAGTCTTACTGAATTCCATCAGCACGGCATCTGAAGTGAACATACCGACGAAAATCTGTGGACATATCTCAACAAAAGCCCATAATATTGCTGCATAACATACACTTACCTTCAGTAACAAACGAAACGTCTTTTTGACACGATTCACATTTTTTGCCCCATAATTATAACTCAGTATCGGCTGTGCACCTTGTCCTAATCCCTGTAAAGGTAACAATGCAAATTGCATCACACTAGTCAAAATCGTCATAGCTCCGACAGCAACATCACCGCCATATTTTAACAACGATGAATTAAAACACACTGTAATAATACTTTCACTTGCCTGCATGATAAATGTAGCAAGTCCAAGCGCCAAACTTGGCAGAATAATATTCGCCTTTAACCTCAGATTCTTTCTTTTGATTTTTAAAAATGTCTTCTTTCCAAATAAAAAACTCACTACCCAGACACAAGAACATGCCTGTGAGATAACCGTCGCAAGAGCTGCTCCGCGTACACCCATATGCAGTCCAAATATAAAGACTGGATCCAATACAATATTGATCACTGCACCTATTAGTACAGACAACATTCCTGTCTTAGCGAATCCCTGCGCAGTAATAAATGCATTCATACCGAGAGTCAACTGTACAAAGATTGTTCCAATCGCGTAAATATTCATATAATCCGTAGCATAAGGGATTGTATTCTCACTGGCTCCAAAAGCCAGAAGAAATGTCCGATTGCCCCAAAACAGAACAATCGTCAACACAATTGCTACAAGAATCTGCGTTGCAAAACAGTTGCCAAGTGTTTTCTCGGCATCTTCTTGATTTCCTTGTCCCATATATATAGAAGCCCTCGGTGCACCACCATTTCCTACAAGCACTGCAAATGCCGACACAATCATAATCAATGGCATACAAACACCTACACCTGTGAGTGCCAATGCACCTACTTTCGGAATATGTCCAATATAAATCCGATCCACTACATTATAGAGCATATTAATGAGCTGTGCCGCCAATGTCGGAATTGCCAGCTTTAACAAAAGCTTTCCAACCGGCTCTGTCCCAAGAAAATCTTTATCATCTTTCATAACTTTATTCACACCTTACTTTCATAATAATAATCTGCTTACCTAAATTACTTTTTTCTTCTGCAATCCAGTATTCATGATTATACTCTTTGGTCTATCTTTGTCAATAATGTCATTTTATGAATTTTTTCGAAACTATCTTTTACGCATTTTCAAAATATTTTATATTTTAGGGGTTGACGAAACGAGAAATATTTGGTATTCTAAATAAGCATTCGACATGGCGCCATAGCCAAGTGGTAAGGCAAAGGTCTGCAACACCTCTATCACCAGTTCAAATCTGGTTGGCGCCTCTTGGAAACCTTGGAAATTAGATATTTCCAAGGTTTTTTGTTGCATTAATATCAACGGTTAAGACTTCCATAAGATTTCCTTAAGGAATTTTCGATTTCTTTAAGACCATGCACATATTTTAGACACATTTTCTCTGTATACTTAATGTCAGATAGTTGAGAAAGACATAACTCAACTATCTCCCCCTCATAAAGTGCGAAACGCACTTAACTCTCATTCCTTTAGATAACTATAACAACGGCAAGAAGCCCGCAGATCATATGATCCGCGGGCTTTTCCGTTATCGTTTTCACAATTCAATTTCACGAAATTAATAAGCGTGCCTATCGCCTCTTGCACAGCCTTTTCAGATGATTTATGATAGAAATAAGTAGTTCATTCTAAATAGACAAATCCCTTTTCAAAATAGATTTTCATCTCAATCTGATATAACAGAAAATAGGAGGACATTACTATGAAATTTTGGACAAGACAACACGAAGCAATATGGGATGAGCTTCAGCACACTGGCCGATACATTGTAAAAAAAGAATACATTGAAGCAAAAAATGATACCATTTCCGAATACTATCTTGGTTTGTATGAATGGTATACAAAAGCTGCAAGGAAATACATTGATATCCCAGAAGACCTCAAATATCCGGTCTGGCTTAGTGTCAGCGAAGATATGATGCTTCAGCCAACAGAACATGCAATTATCCTCGAGATAGAAATTCCAGAAGGTGAATACCTGATCTGCAATTATGACAAATGGGGGTACCGAGTTAATTATTTCTATGTACCACTAGATGAAGAAGATGAAAAAGCTCACATGGCAGAATTAAAAAAATACGGAATTGCTTCTGAAGATGCTCTGATTACAACGAGTAAAGGGAACTTCTATCCTCTTCTTAAACAGAAAATCATAAATAGCTGGGATCGCATTTTCACGATTCAGCCTGATGATCCTTCTCTTATGGTCGGAACCTGTTGGGAACTAAAAAAAGAATGGGTCAAGGAGGTGCGTTTTTATGATGGAGAATAAACCTGTTGATACAATTACTATGTATTGTTGTCAGACAGATCTTGTCTGGGATATTGTAGAAAAAGAAAATGTAAACTACGTAAAACAGACTTATATT
Organism: uncultured Dorea sp.; assembly: GCA_934307335.1. Taxonomy (GTDB): domain Bacteria; phylum Bacillota; class Clostridia; order Lachnospirales; family Lachnospiraceae; genus Dorea. Next base: position 6,153 of record CAKRCL010000063.1, read on the forward strand.
ACAAAGAAATATCAGGACACTTCCTGGATTTTTGATACTGCATATAAATTCTTCCGCCAGGAAGCTGTAAAGCTTATTCCAAAACCTGCAAAGGCCGAATCTCCAATCTGGATGTATCATGACAAAAAATGGGCTGTTCCAAACACTGGTTGCCGTCGTATGCATTTAGAAGTCCCAAAAAATGAACTGATTTTATTCGACCAGCGAATTTGGAACAAAATTCTCAATATGGAATATATCGGAACAGATGCAGAAATTGCTGCCTTTGAGCAAGAATATAAACATCAAGGTATACGTGATCCACTGGATATTATGAAATCTTCTTTCTATCCTCTACTCAAACAAAAAATCCAAAAGAGCTGGCTTCATCTCTTCACTGACCCACTTCCGGAAAAAAACTACTGGCAAGGTGCTGTCTGGTGCCTAAAAAAAGAATGGGTAATAAAAGAGGAAGCATGATATACTATAAGCAGGAGGTGAACTGCCATGGCAAAAGAGCAACTTGCAGTAATTGAAATGATTACAAATTTAATTCTCGGAAAGACAGAAGGGGTCAGCAAAGTCAATTTCACACCTCAAAAAGTTCCTTTTCCAGAAAATATTCCTTACGAACAGCCCTTTCCTCGTGCAACTCCTGAAAGCCAGGGTATTTCTTCCGAGAAACTAATACATTTACTGAGTAACTTATCTGAATCTCCGGATACAGATATGCATCACTTTCTTGTACTAAGACACGGACATATCATCTGTGATTGCAGTTTTGCTCCTTACAGAAGCAATATATGGCACATCACTCATTCCATGTGCAAAAGTATAACCGGTATGGCAATCGGAATGCTGATTGAAAAAGGCAAACTTTCTTTGGATGAAAATATCTATCACATTTTCTCCGGAAAAGTAAATCCACTGACTAAAGTCTTCCGCCCGGAGATTACAGTTCGTCATCTTCTGACAATGACAAGTGGCGTCTCCTTCAACGAGTCCGGAATTGTTTCCGGCAATGACTGGCTGGAGAGTTATCTGAATGCACCTGTGAACGAAAAACCTGGCACCACATTCCAATATAACAGCTTGAATAGCTATGTTCTGTCTGCCATTGTCAGCGCACGCACAGAGATGACTTTAGAAGAATATCTGCGTCCTCGACTTTTTGAGCCACTCGGAATTACTCGCTATCTTTGGGAAACATGCCCAAAAGGTATTACAAAAGGTGGCTGGGGACTTTTCTTGTGTCCGGAAGATATGGCAAAGCTCGGCCAGCTTTACTTGAACCATGGAATATGGAACGGAAAACAAATTGTTCCAGCCAACTGGGTCACGGAATCTACCACCAAACAAATCGACAGTGTCGAAGACACTTTTGGTTATGGCTATCATGTCTGGACAGAAAATCGTCCCAACAGTTTCGAGTTCAATGGTATGCTTGGACAAAATGTAATTGTATATCCAGATCTTGATATGGTCATTGTCACTTGCGCCGGCAACAATGAACTCTTTCAAAACAATGTCATGTTGAATATCATCCGCGATGCATTTCCACCAGAATATCATGCGTCCGAATATAGTTTGCCTGAAAATCCAGCCTCACATCAAAAACTTTTACATCTAATTCATTCCTTATCTCACGGCCCATCATATATGCCGCAGATTCGTCGTGGTGGCTGGACAAAGCGAAATGGATATTCGAGAAGCCATGCCGCATATCCTAAATATGCATATCTTCTCAAAAATCTTAATGGAAAATGCTATCATGTAGAACCTGCAAGTGTTGGATTATTTCCACTCATCATTCAAGTATTCCACAATAATCTGACAAGTGGCATCAATTGCATTTCCTTCCAATACGATACTATGAACTGTCCGGATCGATTTTGCATTATTTTTTCGGAAGGTAATGATATATGTCCGATAAATGTCAGTTTTGATTATTATACAGAAACTTCCATTACACTCCATGGTGAAACTTATTTGATTGCATCAAAGTGTGAATACACCACTGATGCAGATCATCTTCCAGTTCTTATCCTCAATATGGTCTATCTGGAAG
>CAKRCL010000064.1 GCA_934307335.1 uncultured Dorea sp.
TTTCTAGTTTTATCTAATAATTGTACGCCCATATGCAATTCCTCCATCTATGAGTGTATATTATCATACAATTCACGTATATTCAATAAATTTCCTTAATTTTCTTTCTCTTTTTTCATATTCTCAGTATAGCCACATTGTTCATTACTACACAATAATTTATTTCCTTTTTCTACCATATAACTTCCGCAGTGTGGACATTTTTTATCAGAAGGCTTTTGCCATGACATAAACTCGCACTCCGGATTATTTTCGCATCCATAATAACGTCTGCCTTTTTTTGTCTTACGGATAACTACATCTTTTCCGCACATCGGACATTTTACACCTATTTTTTCCAGATATGGTTTTGTATTACGGCATTCTGGAAATCCCGGACATGCAAGGAACTTCCCATGCGGACCATATTTAATGACCATATTTCTTCCGCACTCTTCACAAATTTCATCAGTCACCTCATCTTCAATTGTTACCGTTTCCAATTCTTCCTCTGCCTTTTTCACAGCAGCATCCAAATCCGGGTAAAAATTCTCAATGATTGTTTTCCATCTGACTTTTCCTTCTGCAACACCATCTAACAGACTTTCCATATTAGCAGTAAAACTTACATCTACAATACTCGGAAATGACTGCACCATGATATTATTAACAACCTCTCCAAGTTCAGTCATATAAAGATTTTTATTTTCCTTTGCAACATACCTTCTATTTATAATAGTAGAAATTGTCGGAGCGTAGGTACTTGGTCGTCCGATTCCAAGCTCTTCCAAAGTCTTTACAAGCGCTGCCTCTGTATAATGTGCCGGTGGCTGCGTAAAATGCTGCTTGCTGTCAAACTGTTCCAGTGAAAGTTCACTGTTTTCATCCAGCCCTTTTAAAAGCACACCTTTTTCGTCTTTTTCTTCACCGGCTTCTGTATAAATCAAACGGAATCCTTCAAATGCAACCTTTGATGTCGCTACATTGAAACGATATTTTCCTGCTGCTATTTTTACTGAAGTTGTCTCATAAACTGCAGGCATCATACGGCTTGCTACAAATCGTTTCCAGATCAGCTGATACAACCGGAACTGATCTCGGGACAAGGAATCCTTTAACATAGCCGGAGTACGGGTAACGTCTGTCGGACGGATAGCCTCATGTGCATCTTGTATTTTCTGACTTCCACCTTTTTTAACACCTTCCAAAGCCACATACTGATTTCCATACTGCTCTCCGATATATTCGCGCACATTTGCATCTGCCTCTTCTGAAATACGTGTAGAATCTGTACGCAGATATGTGATAATACCAACAGTCCCACTTCCTTTAATATCAATTCCTTCGTAAAGCTGCTGTGCAATACGCATGGTCTTAGCAGTTGCAAAATTCAGAGCCTTTGATGCTTCCTGCTGTAAAGTACTAGTCGTAAATGGAACCGGAGCTTTCTTCGTACGCTCCCCTTTTCTGATTTCATCCACTTGATATTTGACGCCTTCCAGATCTTTCATAATCTTTTCCAGTTGTTCTTTGGATTCAATCGTCATCTTCTCATTTTCTGTTCCATAAAACTTCGCAATCAAAGGTTTTCTCTCACCTTTTACTTTCAACTCAGCGTCCAGGCTCCAGTACTCCTCTGGAATAAATGCATCAATTTCCGCCTCACGATCAGCAATAATGCGAAGTGCCACTGACTGCACACGACCTGCACTTAACCCTCGTTTAACTTTTGCCCAAAGAAGCGGACTGATACGATATCCCACCACACGGTCAAGAATACGTCTTGCCTGCTGAGCATCTACAAGATCCATATCGATATCTCGCGGAGTCTTTAAAGATGCTTTTACAGCATTCTTTGTTATCTCGTTAAAGCTGATACGATAAACTTTTTTATCCTCCAACTTCAGTGCCTTGCTCAAATGCCAGGATATTGCCTCTCCTTCACGGTCAGGGTCAGTTGCGAGATAAACTTTGTCTGCCTTTTTTACTTCTTTTCTGAGATTTGCTAAAATCTCACCTTTTCCACGTATTGTAATATATTTCGGTTCAAAATCATTCTCCACATCCACACCAAGCTGGCTCTTCGGAAGATCTCTGACATGTCCATTGGACGCAGCCACCACATAATTACTTCCCAGAAATTTTTTAATTGTCTTCACCTTTGCCGGTGACTCCACTATCACGAGATATCGTGCCATATCTGTATCTTACCTCCATATTATCTGCACCTATTTTACAGTGCATCATTTATTTCAATCTGATGTAATAATTCTTTGTCATCTCCTTTATGATTCCTTCCAGCTCTAACGTTGTAAGTGCCTCCATAAGCTCTCTTGCGCCAAGCTTTGTCTGTGCCTGAATCTCACTCACGTTTCTTGGGAACAAATCGAGACAACTATACACCATATTTTCAGTTGTTTCAAGCTTTTTTTCATTTTTGAATAAATCTATAGAACTATCTGAAACTTCTATTTGCAAATCTTTTAAAAAATCTTCCGGCGAAATCAGTATCCCAGCTCCCTGTCTGATCAACTTATGACACCCCTGGCTCAGAGCACTTGTAACAGGTCCGGGAAGGGCATACACGTCTCTCCCCTGCTCCAATGCCATATCTGCTGTTATTAATGATCCGCTCTTTTCTTTTGCCTCTATCACAAGCACAACATCAGCCAGTCCACTAATGATTCGGTTACGAAGAGGAAAATAATAAGACATCGGTGGTTCACCTGGTCTTTGCTCTGAAATGATTCCTCCTGATTTTTGAATATCCATGTACAATCCAATATTCTCTCTTGGATAGCAAACATCCACTCCACATCCAAGAACTCCATAAGTTGTACCATTTCCATTCAATGCTCCTCTATGTCCGGCACCATCAATTCCTAATGCCATACCACTGATTATCTGTACACCTGCTGCCGCCAGATGTTTTCCATACTCTAACGCCTGTCCCTCTCCATAATTACTACATCTTCTCGCTCCAATAATTGCCACAGAAGGTCTTTTTTCATCCGGAAGTGTACCTTTCACATAAAGTGCATATGGTGCATCTGCCAACTCACGTAATTTTTTCGGATAACTTTCCGAATCGTAAAGTATCAACTGAATCCCTTTTTCTTTCATATTCTGGTATTCTTCTTCTAGATTCTTCATTTTTTGAGCTTCTTTAATACATTCGATATCCTTTTCAGTCAGAAAATTCTTCATTTTTAACTGTGTTTCTTCTATATAATATATCTTTTTTCCACAGCCATATGCTTCTCTCAATTTTTTCTTTTTCCTGTCAGAAATATTTTTAATACACGCAAACCAATACTCATAAACCAATATCGCCTACCTCCCCCAATATTTTTTATCCATCATTCGATAACCCAATGCCTCTTTCAAATGACTACATTCAATCTGTGTTTTCCCATCCAGATCCGCAATCGTTCTGGCAACCTTTAATACTTTATGATAAGTTCTTGCTGTTAATCCAAGAGTTGAAAATGCTTGCTTCATCAGTTTCTCTTCTTTTTCTCCGATTCTGCAATATTCTTCCAGCTGACTTACTTCTATTCCAGAATTCGTATATATCTTTGTTCCTTTATATCTCTCCTGCTGGATGTTTCTTGCTTTACAGACCCTTTCACGTATATCAGTGGATGTTTCTTCATTTCCTGATGCACAAAGATCCTTATATTCTATCCTTGAAGCCTCTACGCACAAATCCATCCGATCCAAAAACGGCTGACTGACATGTCCCAGATAGTTTTGGATCTGTGCTTTTGTACAATTGCATTTGTTCAAATCCGGATAATTTCCACATGGACACGGATTCATGGCTGCAATCAACATAAAATCTGCCGGAAATTCATAGCATCCACTATTTCTGCACAGTCTGATCTTATGTTCCTCCAAAGGCTGTCTTAGCACTTCCAGCACTGATTTTCTAAACTCTGCCAGCTCATCTAAAAACAAAACACCTCCATGTGAAAGGCTAATTTCTCCGGGTCTCGGAATAACACCTCCACCAATAAGTGCTGCTCTCGTTGCCGTATGATGCACACTTCGAAACGGCCTTCTAGTAATCAATGGATGTTCTTTGTCAACCAGGCCTGAAACACTATATATTTTCGTTACTTCCATACTTTCTTCCATCTGCATGGGTGGTAAAATCGTTGGGATCCTTTTTGCGATCATCGTTTTTCCACTCCCCGGAGGTCCGATCATCAGTAGATTATGACCTCCCGCCACTGCAATTTCAGCTGCTCGTTTCACCATAGTCTGTCCACAAATATCACTATAATCCACCCCATACTCTACAATCGGTCTCCATATTTCTTCATTATTATGATTTTCATCTTTGATTTCTTTTTCCTTTTGATTCAAAAAGCTGCATATCTGTTCTAGCGTCTCTGCTCCCAGTATGCGAATTCCAGGCACAAGACACCCTTCTCGTACATTCTCCTCAGGCAAGATACAAGTATGAAATCCCTGTTCCTTCGCTTCGAGAACAATTGGCAGCACACCGGAGACCTCCCGCACTCTGCCATCCAAACTTAATTCCCCCACAACAAGAATATTTGCAAGCTCTCCTTGAGGCAATTCTCCTACTGCCTCCAACACAGACAATGCAATCGGAAGATCATAAGATGACCCTCTTTTTTTCAACGTTGCCGGAGACAGATTCACAACTATCTTTTTAGGCGGAAGTACAAAACCACTATTACGGATTGCCGTTCGAACACGTTCCGCCGCTTCCTTGACCTCCGACGACAAATACCCTACCATGTGAAACATCGGAAGACCATTACTGACATCTGCTTCTGCACGAATAACTTCTACATGAAGTCCATGAATACAGGCAGATGCAATAGAACTAAATGCCATTGACACACCTCATTTCTACTGTTTTGACTGTTCTATACATAGCAGTCAATATTAAATTCTAAAATCATCATGTAACAACCGTTGGATTCTGTGGCGGATAGCGCCCGATACAACAGATCTCTTGCAGACGGAAGAACTCCCTATCTGAAGTAGAAACAGTATAACATACTTTCCCATCTAGGAAAAGCACAAATTCTCACGCTTCAACATAAACTATATCAAATCTGTCTCGAGGTACATTTCTTGAAATCTTTCCCCTATCCCCTAAGTGCTTCTGAAGAAGAATATTATCTTCAAAAATATACCGAAGGCGATTTAAATGCTAAGCACATCTTAATTGAACGAAATCTTCGACTTGTAGCGCACATCGCAAAAAAATATCAGACAAATGCGGAAGAAGCAGAAGATCTTCTCTCTATTGGAACAATCGGTCTTATTAAAGCTGTAGTTACATTTAACCAAGGTAAAAATGTCCGACTCGGTACGTATGCTGCCAGATGTATTGAAAATGAAATTCTCATGTATCTTCGTTCAAAGAAAAAATCTTCCAAAGAAGTTTCTCTCTACGAACCAATCGGTACAGACCGTGAAGGAAATGAAATCAAACTTTTCGACGTAATTGAAACCGATGACCAGGATGCCCACCGCAAAATCGAAGAAAAAGATGATATTATAAAACTCTATGCACATGTTGAATCAAAATTATCTTCCCGTGAGCGACTGGTCTTAAAAATGCGCTATGGTTTATACAATGAAGAAGAATATACACAACGTGAGATTGCAGAATTACTCGGGATCTCACGCTCTTATGTATCTAGAATTGAAAAGAGCGCTATTGAAAAGCTGCGCGGGTATTTTTAATACTTGCGCCGTTTTCGCTTTTCCTGTAGTATAATAGATATAGGATGGGGTATGAATTATGAAAAACATATTGAAAAAAACTATATTTTACAGTATTGCAATCGCTTTGACTTCTCAGATCAGTATCACCTTATTCACCGCGAATTTCAAGATATCTATCGCGATAGTCATTTTGGCTGCCTGTGGACTATTGATTTCTGACTTTCCACTGATTCCGGTCACATTTTTATCCGCTATCGGTGTATTTGTTATGCGTATGACTGTCTACTGGATCAAATACGAACACTGGACAACTCCAAGTCATTATATGCCAGAGATTGCTTTCTATCTTTGTTATGGATTACTCTTATATCTGTATATCCGAAGATTCAAACATCTTTCAACTGCAATTCACGAAAAAAAGAACTTGACTTTAGGTGCCCTGATTCTAATCGACTACACAGCAAACTTTACAGAATTACTGGTACGTCTAAATGTAACTGCTCTGTCTATCCGAATGCAATCAGGAATTTTTCTGGCCGCAGTAGTCAGATCCGGCATCATATGGCTTGTTATGCAGCTTTTTGAAAAATACCGACTTTTTTTAATTGAAAAAGAGCATGAAAAACGTTATCAAAAACTGGTACTTCTCTTCTCCAAACTTAATGGGGAAATTGTCTGGATGAAGAAAAACACCACTTTAATAGAAGAAACTATGAATAGATCCTATCGGCTATTCGAGACACTTCGTGACTCCGATGCTGATTCTGCTCTTTCTGCTTCGGCGCTCACAATAGCCAAAGATATTCATGAAATTAAAAAGGAATATCTGTTGATCATGCGTGGAATTTCAGAAGCATTAGAACAAGAACTAAAAAATGACGGTATGTATCTGGAAGAAGTTCTTTCCCTTTTAAAATCGTCCATTACAAATTTGGCCGAATCCCAGAATAAAAAACTAAATCTGACTTATGATTGCCAGAAGAATTTTTATACTTCCAGTCATTATGCTCTTCTTTCTATCTTTCGGAATCTTTTTATAAATGCCCTGGAAGCCTCAAAATCTGACACAGTCAATCTGTGCATTACGGAAATCATTGAGGATGATCAGATTATTTTTACAGTTACTGATGACGGTCCCGGAATTCCGGCAGAATACATCGAAGAAGTATTTAAAACTGGGTTTTCCACCAAAATTAATTTCCAGACAGGGGAAGTCAGCCGAGGACTCGGGCTGAATCTGGTACAAGATCTTGTAGAAGGGGAATTACAAGGTAAAATAGGATTGACCTCTATTCCTGGTCGGACGACTTTTACAATCTGTATTCCCGAAAATAAATTGGAGGTAATCGCAAAATGATGTCTTTTTATTTTGTAGACGATGACAAAAATATATGTAACATTTTGAAACTTATTATAAATGAACGAGGACTTGGAATGTGTTGCGGCACTGCTAACAATGCTGTAGAAGCTTTAGATGATCTGCCTGACGCGAGGCCGGACATTGTCATTGTAGATCTGCTCATGCCTGAGATGGACGGCATCAGTTTTGTCAAACAGGCAAAAAAAATATTACCGGATGCTTCATATGTTATGCTGTCACAAGTATCTTCCAAAGACATGATTGCTTCTGCTTATGAAGCCGGTATTGAATTTTTTATTCAGAAACCAATTAATAGTGTTGAAGTGGAATCTGTCATACGTAAAGTTTCTGATGGTCTGTCTATGAAACGTATGGTTCGGAAAATGCAGAACATTTTTATGGAAGACTCCTCACCTGTAGCGGCTCCTGTCCCAGATGACAATGAACAAGTAGAAACTTCTCTTCGGACAATTCTTACAAGACTGGGAATCATCGGTGATATTGGCAGTAAAGATATCATTTCCATTGTAAAATATCTGGTTACTCACCAGGACAATGCAGACTCTCTCACAGTCAGCGACTTGTGCAGTCAATTCTGTGACACGCCAAAATCTATGGAGCAGAGAATCCGTAGAACGGCCTACAATGGTCTTGTAAACCTTGCTCATCTTGGCATTGAAGACTATGGTAACGAAATTTTTGTAGACTATTCCAGCACATTGTACAATTTTGAGCAGGTTCGTAAGGAAATGGATTACATACGCGGAAAGAGCGATAAACACGGTAACGTAAGGATTAAGCAGTTTTTGAACGCACTAGCCTCTTATTGTCAATAATGCACAAAGTTATCACGATTCGTTAAATTTTTCATGATAATTTGACACTATTTGATACTTTTTGTAACCATGCTTATATATTAATTTCATCAATAAACAGGCGATGTTATAAAAATAACAAATCAAAGAAATGTGAGGTACTAAGTATGGTAACAATTTTATCTGGTGTAGGTTTACTACTCGTCACTCTGGC
>CAKRCL010000065.1 GCA_934307335.1 uncultured Dorea sp.
GGTAACACATGGAGCTGACTGTTACTAATAGGTCGAGGGCATAACCAAGTAAGGTGGATAGGTAAGATGTTAAAAAAAGTTTCTTATATGCAGTTTTGAATGTATATAGTGTATATAAAAAAGAAGTTAATGAAAGTTAACTTCTTTTTTTGCGTTAACACGAGCCAAAATCGCAACTTTCTAACGACTGTATCTGGTTATTTGTTAATGCATACATCTAAAAATTCTTGTACGGTAGTAGCAATTTTCTTTTCTCTTTTCCAAATTAGTAAAATTTGTGTTATAAGTTCAGGTTCATCAATTTCACCAATTTGAAGTCCTGTGCATAATGATTGCATTGATTTTGGAAAAATCGCAGTTGCGAATCCTTCTTTAGCCCAAAGCAAGGCACTTTTTGCATCATCACAGAGACAGAAAACTTCAGGATCCAGATTTTTGGCATGAAATGTGTCTAGAATAAGTTTTTCATATCGCCGATAAAGAATCAAAGGATGTTTTGCCAGCTCATTTAGCTGTATTATTCTTTTGTCATTTGGATTTGTGATAGGAGTATTGATGCCAGCTGGATAAGCAGTTGAAAATCCTGATACGGCAATCATAGGTTCAGTGCGTAACACGCAGGAATCAACTTTATCAAATCGAAATGGAGTGCGTGCGACAGAGATATCTATGATACCGTCCATGAGATAGCTGTATAAACTATAAGTGCTTCCATCTCGAACTTCAAAATTCACATCTGGATTTTCATTTACAAATTTAGAGATAAAAGGCATCATCATAGTAGTCGTAGTGGAGGTCATTCCGATACGAAGAACTCTTTTTTTCCCGGCTTTTGTAACTTCAAGCTTTGCAGAATCTGCATAATCAAGCAAATTTACAGCGCGCGCATATAAGACTTCACCGGCATTTGTCAGAGTAACTCCTTTGCTCGTCCGGTCAAAAAGCTGCACGCCTAGCTCGGTTTCCAACTGACGAATTTGATAACTGAGAGGAGGCTGTGACATATTTAAATGTCTGGCTGCTTCATTAAAGCTATGTGTATCTGCAATTTGTCTAAAGTATTCTAATTGTCTAAGCTCCATAATCAATCACATTTCTTGAAGGTTTCAAAAACGTATTTAACACTATATTATAATGTAGCTACCACAAAAGCAATATAAAAAATATATTACAAAGCAATAAAAGGAATATTATGCATATTGCTGAATGTGCGTTATAATAGGCATAGATTCGTGAAACAGGAAGAGAGAGGAAGGTTGAGACATGAAAAGTTTGGCATTTTATCTCAAAGGATATAAGAAAGAAAGTATTCTGGCACCGCTTTTTAAGCTATTGGAAGTTGTTTTCGATCTTTTAGTTCCGGTAGTCGTTGCACAGATTATTGATGTTGGTGTTGCGCAGGACGATCGGACTTACGTGGTTCAGATGTTTTTTGTATTGATTTTAATGGCGGGAGTCGGACTTGCCTGCAGTTTTACTGCTCAGTTTTTTGCAGCAAAAGCAAGCTGTGGATTTGCTGCAAAATTAAGACAGGCAATGTTCGATCATATTCAGTCATTATCATTTACAGAACTTGATACGATGGGAACGGATACATTGATCACACGACTGACGGATGATGTGAATCAGGTGCAGAACGGATTGAATCTGGGACTAAGACTTCTGCTTCGAAGTCCATTTGTTGTACTTGGCTCCATGGTCATGGCATTTACAATCAATGTAAAATGCGCATGGATATTTGTGATTGCGATTCCAGTATTGTTCGTCGTTGTATTTTCCATTATGCTGGTCAGTATTCCATTATTTAAAAAAGTGCAAAATGGATTGGACCGGGTGACAGGACTGACAAGAGAAAATCTCACAGGTGTCCGTGTTATCCGTGCATTTTGCAGGGAAGAGCAATCTATAGAAGAATTTGAAGACAGTAGCCGGGAACTGACAAGATTAAATCTTTTTGTCGGAAGAATTTCAGCATTTTTGAATCCAGTGACTTATGTACTGATCAATATTGCGACGGTGATTCTGATTGATCGCGCCGGTATTCAGGTCAATATGGGACACATGCATCAGGGAGAAGTCGTAGCACTTTATAATTATATGCTTCAGATTATTGTTGAGCTGATTAAATTAGCTTCTCTGATTATCACTCTGAACAAATCTATGGCATGCGCGGAGCGTGTGGCTGGGATTCTTGCAGTGAAGTCTAGTATGACATATGTAAATGATAAGAAATGTCAGGAAGAGAAGAAGCAAAATCATGTGCCGGCTGTCAAGTTTGACCATGTGACATTTACTTATGCGGGTGCAGGAGCACCTAGTCTTAAGAATATCAGTTTCCAGGCAATGCCGGGCGAGACAATCGGTATTATCGGAGGAACCGGAAGTGGTAAATCAACACTGGTATCTTTGATTACAAGATTCTACGATCCGCAGGACGGACAGGTCTATATGGACGGAGAAAATGTTACAGAATACACAAGAAAATCTATCGGCGAGAAGGTAGGAGTTGTCCAGCAGAGAAGCGTGCTTTTTCAGGGGAGTATCCGTGATAATCTGAAATGGGGCGATGAGAATGCAACAGATGAAGAAATTTGGAAGGCAATTGAGACTGCCCAGGCAAAAGAAGTGGTAGAAGGAAAACCTGGAAAACTGGATTTCCAGTTGGAGCAGAATGGACGAAATCTTTCGGGTGGGCAAAAACAGAGGCTTACCATTGCAAGAGCACTAGTTAAGAAACCGGAGATTCTGATTTTAGATGACAGTGCAAGTGCTCTGGATTTTGCGACAGATGCAGCACTTAGAAAAGCAATCCGTGGACTGGAAGGAAAGATGACAACATTTCTTGTGTCCCAGCGCGTAGCCGGAATCAAGCAGGCAGATAAAATACTTGTTCTTGGAAATGGAGAATTGGCTGGACAGGGAACGCATGAAGAATTGATGAAAAATTGTGAAGTTTACCAGGAAATTTATTATTCACAATTCCCGGAAGAAAAATTAAAAATAAATTATGACGAGAAAGGAGAGGCATAGAAGATGAAGAAGATTTTAAAATTCATTGGAAGATATAAAATATTTCTTGTGTTGAGTGTGTTACTGGCAACTGTATCAGTGATACTGCAACTCTATGTGCCAATCCTGTTTGGAGACGCCATTGATCAGGTCGTTGCAGAACATCAGGTTCATTTTGATGCCATGTGGGTACTGTTAAGAGAAATTCTTGTGTTAGTTGCAATATCAGCGCTGGCAACATGGGTCATGAATATGATTAACAACCATATGACCTATCATATTGTGCAGGATATCCGTTCTCAGGCAATTCGTCATATCCAGCGTCTGCCGCTTTCTTATCTGGACCGTCACAGTTCCGGAGATATTGTAAGCCGGATCATTGCCGATACAGACATTTTGTCTGATGGTATTTTGCTTGGATTTACGCAGTTGTTTTCTGGGATTGTGACAATTGTTGTCACATTGATTTTTATGTTTTCGAAAAATATCTGGATCACACTTCTGGTCATTGTTCTGACACCGATGAGCTTTTTAATTGCCAGATTTATTTCTTCCAGATCATTTGAAATGTTTCATAAGCAGAGTGAGACTCGAGGAAAGCAGACAGCATTGATTGACGAAATGATTGGCAACCAGAAAGTTGTCAAAGCATTTGGATATGAAAAAAAAGCGTCAGAGCGATTTGCACAGATCAATGCAGATTTACAAAAATACAGTCAGAAAGCAGTTTTCTACAGCAGTCTGACAAACCCGTCTACGCGTTTCGTAAATAATGTTATCTATGCAGGTGTTGCTCTTGTAGGAGCATTTATGATACCAGGCGGAGCACTGACAGTCGGAGGTTTGTCTGTGCTGTTATCCTATGCAAACCAGTATATGAAACCGTTCAATGACATCAGTTCTGTCATCACAGAGATGCAAAATGCGCTGGCGTGTGCGAACCGTATTTTTGATCTTCTGGAGGAAGAGGAAGAATTACCGGCTGTGGAAGGAACACTTGAAAAAGTAGAAGGAAATGTATCGATTGAGCATGTGGATTTCAGTTATGATAAGAATTGCAGCCTGATTAAAGATTTTAATCTGGAAGTAGAGCCTGGTATGCGAATTGCTATTGTAGGACCTACCGGCTGTGGAAAAACGACATTTATCAATCTGCTGATGCGCTTTTATGATGTGGATCAGGGAAATATTAAAATCGACGGTAAGCCAATTGACGGACTCAGCCGCCATGCACTTCGCAGCTCCTATGGAATGGTTTTACAGGAGACCTGGATCAAAGACGGAACAGTTCGGGAAAATATTGCATTTGGAAAACCGGATGCCACAGATGAAGAAATTATACGTGCTGCAAAAGAGGCGCATAGCTGGGAATTTATCGAGCGCCTTCCAAAAGGATTGGATACGGTGCTTCATGAAGACAGTATCAGTCAGGGACAAAAGCAACTTCTGTGTATTACAAGAGTTATGCTCTGCCTGCCACCAATGTTGATTCTCGATGAGGCAACATCAAGCATTGATACAAGAACTGAGTTGCAGATTCAGGAAGCATTTGATAAATTGATGAAAGGACGTACAAGCTTTATTGTAGCACACAGGCTTTCTACAATCCGAAATGCATCACTCATTCTTGTTATGAGAGACGGAAAGATCATCGAGCAGGGAACACACGAAGAACTGTTGGCCCAAGGAGGCTTTTACAATAAGTTGTATAACAGTCAGTTCCAGGCTGTTTGATAATATTTTGTGTATGTTGATGCAGATATGGCAAAAAAATGTGTAGATTGTGTAAAGATTATACAATGGATCTGTGCCATGATGGAAGATAAGATACAGGAAATGAAATATATCAGGTTAAATGATGTAATTGTAAGAAGTGGGAGGTATATTATGACAAGGCTTGTATTTGAGACAAAACGTATGCAAGTTGCAGATCTGGGAGAGGAGTCTTCGGTACCGGATCTTTTTGGGGAATTGACAACTCAGAATTCGCTTGTGTTTGATCTGGATGAGGATGATGAGATTTATGAAGGATATGGCAAAGTAAAAAGTGCATTTCCATATCGTCAACTCAATGGATATACAAGAGAGTTGCATGAGAAAGAGGTAAAGACAGCGGTTCTGGAAAATGAATATTTGAAAGCAGTATTTCTTACGGAATATGGTGGAAGATTGTGGGAACTGTGGGATAAAGAACACGGAAAGAATCTTCTTTACACGAATGATGTACTCAGGTTCAGTAATCTTGCAATTAGAAATGCCTGGTTTTCCGGAGGGGTAGAGTGGAATCTTGGAATTATCGGTCATAATCCATTGACAACAGATCCGCTTTATGTAGCGCAGACGCAGACAGATGAAGGGGATCCGGTACTTCGCATGTATGAATATGAGCGAATTCGTGGAGTTATCTGGCAAATGGACTTCTGGCTGGAGGAGAAATGTCCATATCTGAATTGCAGAATGAGAATTGTTAATGACAGCGATCAGGTCATTCCGATGTACTGGTGGAGTAACATGGCAGTACCGGAGTATGAAGGGGGACGCCTTGTCGTACCGGCACAGGAAGCATTTACAGCGGTAGGGACGAATGGTTTTAAAGTAGAGATTCCGTTTGTTAATGGAATTGATGTAACAGATTATAAGAAGATTCCGACCAGCATAGATTATTTCTTCCATATTCCGGAAGAAGAGCCAAAATATATTGCAAATATTGCGCCAGACGGCTATGGACTTTTACAATTTTCAACACCAAGACTACAGGGAAGAAAGTTATTTTCCTGGGGGAATATTGATGCTTCTGACCGCTGGCAGGAATTTTTGACAGAAGATGCGGGACGCTATGTGGAGATTCAGGCAGGACTAGGAAAGACACAGTATGGCTGTATTCCGATGGCACCACACACCGCATGGGAATGGATGGAGCGCTACGGCGCAGTGAATCTCGGCGCAGGTGCCTGTGATCAGTCCCATGAATGGCGTTATAAAAAGGTAACAGAAGAACTAAAAGAAAATCAGGAGATTGAGAAACTTAAGAAACGTCTGGAAGAGACAAAAGGACTTGCAAAGAAACAGGCAAAGCTAGTCCAGGCAGGAAGCGGATTTGGAATATTTGCAGCAAAAACAAAAAGAACTGGACATCTGGAATTTGTCAATCATTCTGAAGTATTGGAGAAATGGAAACATTTCTTTGAAACCGGAATTTTGCATATGCCAAATCCAAAAGACGAGCCGGATGAGTTTTGGAATGGGGAGAAATTCCTGACATATCTGGAAGAGAAAACAGTCGGAAAAGATGCGCCCAATGCAGCAAACTGGTATGCTCATTATCATCTTGGTATCAGCTATCTGATTGCCGGAAGAAAAGAAGCGGCGAGAGACGAATTTGAGAGATCTATTAATCTTGCATCTAACGCATGGGCATATCATGGACTGGCATGCCTGTATCTGAAATCAGATCCTGAGAAGGCAAAACAGTTTATTATGGAAGGAATGGCGCTTCAGAGAGAGAGACTTTCTTATCAGAAGGAAGGATTTAAGATTCTGGAAAAATGTGGGGCATACAAGGAAATTGATGAAGAATATAGTAGACAGACCGCAGAAAATCAGAAGAACGGACGGATTCAATATTATTATGTGGCAGCACTTGCAAAATTAGAAAGAAATGAAGAGGCTTATCATTTGCTGAATGACGGCGATGGAATTGATGTGTCAGATATCCGGGAAGGAGACAGTGATATCCAGGCAATCTGGGAGAGCCTTCATGAAAAATTATATGGGGAAAAAGGGCATTTGCCACACTACTATAATTTTAAAGTAAATTAATTTCTTCCAAAATGTAAAGAAGATATCATTCTGGTAGGTGGATGAGGCTGCAATATCGAGATATAACTTGTACAATGTAGAAAAAATAACAAGATTGTGAAAAACTAGATTTGTATAATATATACAAAAAGCACGGCTAATTTTTGCTCGAAACATCATAAAAAAGCAGATTATGCAAATTAATGGGATTTTAAGATAAAGATTATTGTGCAAAGTTGTGACATAATGAAGCTAATAAGAAACGGGTAGTTACATAATTACCAAAAACCAATTACTAGAATGGTATAGGAGGAAAAAGAATGAAAAAGAAAGTCATCAGTGCACTTTTATGTGCGACAATGGTTGCAACCATGTTAGTTGGATGCGGTGGAAGCTCCAGCAATTCCAAGTCATCTGGGGGAGATAGCAAAAAACTTGTATACTGGGCTATGTGGAGTCAGGACGAGCCACAGGCAAAAGTTATCCAGAATGCAATTGCAAAGTACACAGAGGATACAGGAGTTGAGGTAGACGTTCAGTTCAAGGGACGTTCCGGACAGCGTGAAGGTCTTCAGCCGGCACTCGATGCAAAACAGACAATCGACCTCTTTGACGAGGACGTAAACCGTGTAAACGGATCTTGGGGAAAATATTTGTTAGATCTTGAGGATATAGCAAAAGATTACGAGGCAGAGCATGGCAATGAGACATTATTCAAGATTGCTCGTACAGCATATGCGGATGGAACACTTCATTCAATCCCATATCAGCCATCAATCTTCGGATTCTTCTACAACAAGACATTATTTGACAAAGCTGGTATTCAAGAAGTTCCTACAACATGGGATGAGTTAGATGCAGCTTGTGCTAAATTAAAAGATGCTGGTATTACACCGATCACAGCAGACGACGCTTACATGACATCATTCATCGGATATCATCTTGCAAGATATATCGGACAGGATGGAGTAAAATCTCTTGTAACTGGAAAAGAAGTAAATGGCGAGAACGTAACATGGGATGATGAGAGAGTTCTTGCAGCAGCAGAGAGCTTCGCAGATTTCGCTAAGAAAGGTTACTTCTCAAAGAACATTGCAACAAATGTATACCCAGCAGGACAGAATCAAGAATTCGCTCCTGGAGATGCAGCAATCGTTATCTGTGGATCATGGCTTCCAAATGAGGCAAAAGCTTCTGTAGCTGA
>CAKRCL010000066.1 GCA_934307335.1 uncultured Dorea sp.
GCTTGATTCCGTGGTACCACTCTTCTTCATATGAATTCTCATATGCACTCATTGCTTCTGTAACGGGAAGTCCCGCTTCTGCCTATGTGATCTTTTTCAATCGTTGATCTGTTCAACAGAAGAACTCCGAGGCGAGTTGGGAGATTACGTCATTGCCTTGCACCTGCCGGCAACTCTCTGAAAACGATAGGCTCTTAATACTCCTCTTCTATGTCTCTTTCATATTCTTCATTATTATAAGAAGAATGCTAAAATAAGTCAATACTGAATCCAAAGTTTTCTTTTTCTGCCATAGTCTCCGCCCTATATTTTTGAAGCAATCTGTCTCGCAACATATACTCCGCTTGCCGAAGCATGAGAGAGCGAATGCGTAATACCGCTACCATCACCGATGATATAAAGTCCTTCATGACGAGTCATCAGGTTATGATCCAGTTCCACTTCCATATTGTAGAATTTCACCTCTACACCATACAGTAATGTATCATCACTGGCAGTTCCAGGTGCAATCTTATCCAAAGCATAGATCATCTCAATAATGCCATCTAATAAACGTTTCGGAAGAACAAGACTCAGATCACCTGCCGCCGCATTTAAAGTTGGAACTGTAAAAGATTCGCTGATTCTTTCTTCTGTACTTCTACGTCCTCTGATCAAATCTCCAAAACGCTGGACAATCACACCACCACCCAGCATATTACTTAATCGTGCAATACTTTCTCCATATCCATTAGAATCTTTGAATGGCTCTGAAAAATGCTTTGCAACCAACAAGGCAAAGTTTGTATTGTTCGTCTGTTTTTCCGGATCCTCATAGCTATGTCCATTAACGGTAACAATACCATTCGTATTTTCGTTTACAACTTCACCCTTTGGATTCATACAAAATGTACGCACCAAATCTTCATATTTTGAAGTTCTGTACACAATTTTACTTTCATATAATTCATCGGTCAGATGAGCAAAAATCCCTGCCGGAAGTTCCACACGAACTCCAATATCCACACGGTTCGAATTCGTATTAATATCCAGATCTCGACAGACCTGTTCCATCCATTTACTTCCGCTACGTCCTGCGGAAATAACACATTCCTTACCCTCATAATAAGAATCTTCATGATAGATCCGATATCTGTCATCCAGTTTTTCCACTTTATCAATGAAACAGTTGAAATGAAAATCAACCTTATCTTTCAGATGATCATACAAATGTTCCAAAACAATATAGTTAATATCTGTTCCCAAATGTCGAACAGAAGCATCCAATAAATGTAAGCCATTTTGCAGACAACTTGTCTTCAATTTTGATCCGGCAGTAGAATACAATTTTGTTCCCTCACCACCAAAAGCAAGGTTGATCTTATCTACATATTCCATTAATTCTAATGCAGATTTTTTGCCGATATATTCGTACAACGTTCCACCAAAATCATTAGTAATATTATATTTACCATCTGAAAATGCGCCTGCCCCACCAAAACCACTCATGATAGAACAATTTTTACAATGAATACAGGATTTCACCTTATCACCATCAATCGGACAATGCCGTTTTGTCAATTCATTTCCCATCTCAAAAACAGCAATACTCAAATCTGGTCTTTTTTCCAATAATTCATATGCAGTAAAGATTCCTCCTGGTCCTGCACCTACAATCACTACATCATACATTTTGTTTCCTCCTAAAAAAATTGACTATATAAGCGGTAGTCAACCTGTTTGGCGGTTGGTAGAAACGTCTGCCCATTTTGCAGACTTATACCAAACTTATTATATCTAAA
Source organism: uncultured Dorea sp. (assembly GCA_934307335.1). Lineage (GTDB taxonomy): Bacteria > Bacillota > Clostridia > Lachnospirales > Lachnospiraceae > Dorea. Next base: position 1,782 of record CAKRCL010000066.1, read on the forward strand.
AAAACTGCCTGTTGCAAGGACATCTCAGCAGAAAACAATGGAGCAATCTACATCTAAATAGAACTTATTATTAAATTTTGTTCATAGGATTTTCGAATAAAATTTGCTCTTACATTATAAAAGCTCTATAATAAATAATAATATACCAAATTATACAAAAAGAAACAGGGCAATGATGATGACTCACAAAGAATTTTATTATATTTTAACATTCGACACTACCACAGATGCAATGTGTGCAGACAAATGTGTAAAAAATGACTCAAATAACATTCAAGCTGCACTCATGCCACTTCCTCAGGAATTTAAAAGTGGATGCGGACTTGCACTTCGCTTTTTAGAAGAAAATTTGAATTCTATTCTTAATTTCTGTTCAAACGCCCCATTTAATGGACGTCTGTATAAATTGTATACAAAAAGGATCAACGGACAACACCCCATTGATCCCATTCTTATTACCACTCCTGATTCTTCAAACTAATTACAATGTAATTACCTGATCAACTCCAGCCGGTGCCAATGCTGCATATACATTCGGAAAACATCCGATTCCAGCTGGTGCAATTAATTTGTCAGCAATATCTCTCTGATAACAACATCTGTCGCATGCCATAAGGAGCATTCCTGTCTTCTCGCTCAATGCCTGAAGTCTTGCAGCAATATCTGATCCCTCAACAAGCATATATGCATTATCGAAGAAGAACATCATTCCTGCAACTTCTACTCCGTGACGATCCTCCTCAAGCTGTGGGATGATCATATTCTCCAAAATCTCCCTTGCGTGCTCTGACTCAAATAAATAAGCTACCTTCATGTCTTTTTCCTCCTTGGAATATAAATTTTTATACTTCAAATGTTGCTTTTGCCTCAATCAGTGCCCGGTCAATATCTGCCTTGATCACACCTTTAGGATCCAGCTCCATTTCTGTAACATACGCATCGAATTCTGCAGAACTGCAGAAGAAATTCATAACGTTTCAGCATGATCCTGCCCAGTTCGCAAGTTCTCCTAATGGAAATGTAAGGGCATGCAGAGTCTTCGGTGCATAATCTGCTACCTTTCCATCTACAATCTTTACATAGACAGGTTCCTCACACATTGCGCACACAGAATGTACTTCTGTATCCTGATGAAATGTAAATGCTGCTCCCATAGCGTCAATCGCACACATCGCTGTAAATTCACGACCATCCGCTAAAGTTACACGATGATTCGTCTCCAGTGATGATACCGGATAAATAAAATTTACATTTTTTTCTTCCTCATCAACGACCATTCCATCTTTTTCAATCAGGCACCGGATAATCTCTTCATATTCCTGCTCATCCATCTGAAGTGCCTGAAGTGTAACTTCTTTATCGCTCTCCAGATTATATGGACGTTTGTTATCAATGGTAAAATTAATGATATATAATCTTAACTCATTCTGTCTTGCAGTAAATTTCTGATGTACATTCTGTATTCCGTTCTGAACTATCTTTTCATTCTCGTTCTGTGTATTATTCTGTATACTATTGTCTAACATTTCCCCAATTTCTTCCTTATTTATTAATATTTTTTATTATCTTTTTTCTTCTTATTATTTTTATAGATATGGTCGCTCATTCCATATCTGAATCTATGTCACATAATCATTTAAGCTGTCGCTCCTGCTGTATCTCCTGCCGGCTTCTTCGCACTCTCAACCCCCTGGATAAACTCCATAATGTCTTTGTCTTCCTGTGTATAGACACCACCGCTCAGTGCAGACTTCAGAATCTCTGTTAATTGATCCACATATGCATGATACTGTGGATTCGTGCGATCTCTCGGTCTTGGAAGATCAATCTTTAAATCCTCAAGGATCTTACCATGATCTCTGGACATTACGATGACACGGTCACTTAAATATACAGACTCGTCTACATCGTGGGTTACCATCAGTGATGTTGTCTTTTTCTGTCCAAGAATATCCTCCAGCTGTCTCTGAAGAAGCTGACGCATCTGGAAGTCAACCGCTCCAAGCGGTTCGTCCATGAGAAGTACCTTCGGATCACATGCAAGGGCACGAAGGAGTGCAACTCTCTGTTTCATACCTCCTGAAATCTCATGAATATAATAGTTCTCATATTTTGTAAGCTGTGCCATCTCCAGAAGTTCTTTTAACTTCTTCTGTCTCTCTTCTTTTGGCACTTTCATCTTCTTCATCGGATATTCGATATTCTCACCGACTTTTAGCCATGGGAACAATGCATAATTCTGAAACATAAATGCACGGTCCGGTCCCGGTTTTGTAACTACGTTTCCATTCACTTTAATAATTCCTTCTGTCGGTTTCTGAAATCCGGCAACAATTGTAAGTGTTGTTGTCTTACCACAACCAGACGGTCCCAGCAGACATACGAACTGTCCTTCTTCTATCTCAAAAGAAACATCTTTTAACACTTGATTGTCAGACTCATCTTTTCTTCTTCCTTTAAAGCTTTTTGATATTCCCTGTACTGAAATTGACATTTTTCTTTGACTCCTTCTCTAGTTCTTTGTTTCCAGTGGCAAAAATTTGATCTGTTTCTCTTCTACCCATTCTTTGCTTACTTTTAATTTTTTAGCCAGATAACACGGGTCATTCAATTTTTCAACTGCTTTATTATAGCTTTCTATAAAATTTTGAAATGCTTCCGTCTGTTCAAATTCCTTATCTACGATCAATACATAAGAAATGTAGTCGTTATCCGAAAGAGGCCTCGTCGGAATATCGCTGACTTCTGCCGCCTTTGTAATATCCAGAATTGCTGCATCTACCTGCTCATCTTCCATGGCATACAGAATACCTTTCTGTGTGATCTCATCAAATTCTTCAATCTGAGAATATGCAGCCTTTGCAAGTGCTTTTTCCTGCTGTCTTCCCTGCGTAATTCCTACATTTTTTACATCCGCCCAGTCTTTTTTATAAACAATAGTCTCTCCATTCATAAGAACCGGACCGTAGATTTCCACATCTTCATTATTTTCAATGGTATGTTTTGCAATATGCGGGCAATAAAATCCCACATTAATTTCTTTGGCATTGAGCGCCCACTGAGCAGTATTACTGCAACAGTCCTGAAAAGATGAACTCTCCGTGGAAGTGGAAATCTTATATTTCTCATTTATTTCCTGTAATGTCTCCTCCATGATCACACCGGATATATCTGCTCCGGACCCCACACGGATATCTGCATCTTTATTCCATTTCTTCTCTCCTGGAAGGAACAGCATAGAACCAATACCTGCCAGTATAAATACTCCGCCAATGATACCTATCGTTTTATCAATTCTCATCTATACCGCTGCCTTATTTCGTAGTCTTTCCTTTGATATATTTGTACAGTGCAAATATTGCATAGCAGATCAGAATCACACTGCTAATATGCTGTGCCCAGTCCGGAAAACCAATAATCATCTTATTTGCATAAGAAATCGTATGCTGTGTCTGGTTATAATCCAGCACGGGTGTAAATCCCGGCATCAAAAGACGGTTCGTTAAATATCCAACTGCATTAGAAATTACAACAACCATCGTAAAGTACATGATCATAGCACGTTTTCCAATCATTCTGCTGATCGTCAGAAGTTCCGGAATATTCGTTCCTGCACCTGCCATTAAAAATGTAATAGCAACTCCAGGTGCCGCTCCGCTTGCAACAAGTGCGGCAATAAACGGAATATGTCCCACTGCACACACGTACATAAGTGCTGCGATCACGGTAATTCCAAACAGCGAAACAAATCCCGGCTGTCCGAGATAATCCTGAATAAATGACTGTGGTACAACATTAAAAATCAGCCCCGCGATCAGCATTCCGGACACGGTATATTTACAGATTGTTACACTTAATTCCGTAAACGACCAACGCATTCCGGATTTAATCTTGTCCCAGAAGCCCGGCTCTTCAAATTCAAGCTGAATCAACGGTTCCGAGCTTACAGCGTCTTCTTCCCCATCTTCATCAGTCTCTAATGTGGTCTGCTTTATTTCCTTATTCCTTAGACCAATATGTAATTCATTTCCGGCAAACTTATTGGCTATCATACCGATAACCATCGGTGCCACAAATCCTGTAATCAGGTAAATCGTTGCAATCTCTTTTCCAAGAAGTCCGTAGGCCAGAAGTAATGCAATCGGATTAATCATCGGTGTACTGGTCATAAATGCCAGCGTCGGTCCAAGATAGGCTCCACTGTAATACATACTGATTCCAAGTGGAATTGTTCCACAACTGCAGATTGGAATAAACATTCCTGATATCGTTGTCCAGAATACGCCACTGATCTTTCCAGATCCAATTGCTGTCTTCTGAATCTTTTCCGGTTTCAGAAATTCGTGTAATAATCCCGCAACCAGAAAACTAAAAATAATCCAAGGAGATGAACTGTTCAGCATATTCCATGTAGATGCTATGATCTTCTCCAAAAATCCCCCAAATTCGGCTAACATGTCTTTAATGCCTCCTCAAATGCTTTTCGTATCGCTGGTTTCGTCAGCTTTGTGACTGCTTTCTTTTCATTAATTACAACCATGCTTTTTGTAACTGCACCGTATTTCGGAATATAGTCAAAGTCTTTCCCCGCTTTGTAAACTTTTACATGGACTTTGCCTTCATACTCCTTCTCCAAGGCTTGAACCAAGCCTTCAAATACTTCACATCAAGCACAGGCACTAATGTACTCAATTGATGGCTTTTCCATAACTTTCCTCCCATTTTTCGTCCAAATATACGTTGTTATTATATATGTAAATCAAATATTTTGGGTCGTTTATTAAAAATATGAATATTAATAAAACATAATATTTTATTCCTTAATAAATATATTTAATATTTGCAGTTTTTGGTATGATTCTACTGTATATTATAAAAAAAAGTTAATAAATAGACAAAGAAAGGAGGCAGACAGATTTTGGGGAACAGTAATAATGAAGCGAATCAACAAGTCAACAGAATGCAGGCTGCTACCAACAATGCCGATCGTAATCGCTGGCGAAAGATGGGTGGAAAACACCACAACTTTGCCGCACTGATTGCACTGATCATCATCTGTGGAATTTGGACTGTAGCTGCACATGCTGTAGCAAAGCCTTTTATCTTTCCTTATTTTGAAGATGTTATCAAAGAAGTTGTCTATTCTTTATCAGATATGTATGTACTTCGCAATCTTGGAATTACGATGCGCCGTGTACTGACTGGAGCGTTCTATGCATTTATCATCGGGCTTCCACTTGGAATGATCATGGGATACTCGCCTAAAATCTTAAGAGCTTTGTCACCATTTATGAACTCTTTAAGACAGGTACCGATTATGGCGTGGGTTCCTCTTGCAATTGTATGGTTCGGAATTGGAGACGGTCCTACAATCTTCCTGATTGCATTCAGTGGTGTATTTACGATTATTCTGAATACAATTTCAGGAGTACAGGATATCAGCAAGGACTTTTACAATGCAGCTCGTTCGATGGGTGCAAATACACTGAGTATCATAAAAGACATCGTCCTTCCGGGATCTCTTCCGGGCGTTATGACTGGTGTGAGACTTGCAATCGGACTTGGCTGGATGTCCGTTATATGAGCGGAGTTCATTGCGACCAGTGCCGGATTCGGCTACTGTATGGTGGAAGCTCAGGGGAAGATGCAGACTGAGAAGGTCATCGCTTACATGATCATCGCAGGTCTTATCGGATTCCTGATCGATACAATTATGGTTCTTGCTGAGAAAGTGCTTCTCAGATGGAGAGCTCAATAGGTAACATCAAAAGGCATGGACACCAGATTGCCTGTTATCTATCTGATGCCAGAATTTCAAATGTGAAACAAACTACAGGCATCAAATTCTTGGATATTTTTTACATTTGTATAAGAAGAAAGAAGCGTATTTCTACCAACTGAAATACGCTTCTTTCTTTTTTATACATTCTTAATTATGATAAACCCTGCAGGAGGCGCAGGATTTCTATAGAAAATAATATATTGTTCAATTATCAACCTGAAATCTTCTGACATTGTTGTCTGATAGATTTTATCACACTTGTAATAGGAAGAGTCATAATCCGGTCTTTATGATACAAAAGATAAATCTGTCTCTCTGTATTCACATTTGGGAATTCAAACTTCAATAATTTCCCCAATGCCAGAGAATCTTGAATTGCCAGACTACTTACAAATGCAACTCCCATTCCTTCTTCTACACTTCTTCGGAC
>CAKRCL010000067.1 GCA_934307335.1 uncultured Dorea sp.
TCGAGGGCATAACCAAAGCAGTGATAGGTTTGGATGATGATGTTGGTTTTGACTGTATGTAGTTTTGAAGGTACATAAGTATTTGAATAAGCTAAGATTTGAAGACAGTGCTGTGGCACTGTTTTTTTGAAAAATACTTGACAGAAGAAATTAAAAGTGTTAACATATATTCATAAATAAGTTTGGACTGTAACTCTAAGGGAGGCATAACCATATTTGTAATAATTTGGTTTTGCGTCTTTTTTTTGTAGAAAGGAGTTACAGGATGTTTCATTTTATTAAAAAAACAAAAGAAAATGCGGTTTATGCTCCAGTGAGCGGAACATGCGTAGACATTACAACAGTTGATGATGTAGGATTTTCTTCTAAGATTATGGGAGATGGTGTAGCGATTATACCGGATGAGGGGATAATCACAGCTCCTTGTGATGGAGAAATTTCCATGGTTTTTGATACAGGTCATGCATTGGGAATGGTGGCAGACAATGGAGCAGAATTGCTGATACATATTGGAATTGATACAGTGAATCTGAACGGAGACGGTTTTAATGTACTGACCAGGACAGATGCGAAGGTAAAAAAAGGAGAGCCACTTGTAAGATTTGATTTGGAGAAGATTAAAAAGTCTTATGACCCGGTTACAATGCTTATTATGACAAATGGTAAGACATTTGAGAAGACAGCAGTTGGTCAGAAAGTGGACAGAAATACAAAGATATTTGGAGATATTCAGTAGAAATGAAACTACTAAAAAAGATTAACAATAATTATGCATTGGCATTAGATTCCAAAGGAACGCAGATTATTGTGGAAGGAAGAGGAATCGGTTTTCGAAAAATGCCAGAGGAGCTTACGGATCTGTCCGTAATCAGTAGAACATATTACGGAACAAGAGAAGAAGATATTAGTCTGATTCAGAGCATTGATGATGAAGTGATGGAATTAGCCAGTAAAATTTCTGCATTGGCCAATGAGAGAATCGGTGAAAAACTTAATCCTAATCTGACATTTATTCTTGCAGATCATATTCAATTTAGTATTGAACGATGTCAAAAAGGAATGAATGTTCGGATGCCTATTTATTATGATATCAATCTGCTTTACCCGGAAGAGGTAGAGATTGCGGAATATGCCATGTGGTTGATTCACCGAAAGTTAAAAGTAGATCTGCCGGAATCGGAATTAACAGGAATTGCTTTGAATATCATAAATTCAGAAATTAATACAGGAACAGTAAATGAAGATAAAGAAGAATTGATTGAGACAATTACTGAGTTTATTGAGACAACATTTCAGATTCGGATTGGACGGAATAAGTTCAGTTATACACGTTTTGTTTCTCACATGGAATATTTGTTGCGCAGGGCAAAGATGAATAGAGAAGTTTCAGAGGAAAACCGGAAAATGTACCGGGCTGTCAAAGCAGAATTTCTAGATTTGAACCGCTGTGCAAACGGAATAGAAAGCATTTTGAAAAAGAATGGTTATTATTTAAATGATGAAGAAAAATTATATCTTATTATGCATGTAAATCGTTTGTGCGAACGAGAGGGACTGTAACCGGAAACGGGCATAACCCGCAGAGTAATACATTAGAAGTGTATTTTCTGCGGGCTTTTTTTGTAAAAAATTATCTGGGACAAAGCGCGCATTTCAGATAGTTTAAATATAAAATTCAAAGGAGAGCTATTATGAATTATGACAGCATGGCAGCCAGTATTTTAAAACTGGTTGGAGGTAAGGAAAATATTTCAGCAGCAACATATTGTGTGACAAGGCTGCGTCTTACACCAAAGGACAGAGGTTTGGTTGATGATGATGCAATTAAAAAATTAGAAGGAATTATAGGAACAAAGAGTGTGGGAACCCAGTATCAGGTTGTCATTGGACCAGATGTAGAATTTGTCTATAAAAGTTTCTGCAAACAGGCAGGAATGGAAGAAACTGCCCGTGTGGACGAAAATGTAATGAATAAAAAACAGGAAAATAAAGATTCTGAGAAAAAAGAAAAAATGACGGTAAAGAAAGTACTTGGAAGTGCGGTTGATGCAATCGGAGCATGTGTGACACCAATGCTTCCGGTTATTACCGCAGCAGCAATCATCAAGCTGATCGCGTCCTTACTTGGACCTAGCATGCTTAATGTTCTGCCAGAGACAAGCGATTTCATGCGTTTGTTGACATGGGTAGGTGATGCAGGATTTTACTTCTTCCCGGTATATGTTGCATATTCTGGAGCAAAAAGATTCGGAACTAATATTCCACTTGCATTATTTATTTCCGGTATTTTGCTGCATCCGACATTGATCGATATTGTAAATGCCGGGGAGCCATTTACAGTATATGGGATTCCAATGACACTGACGACATATTCATCTAATTTTCTGTCCATGTTGCTTATCACATGGGTAATGTCTTATGTCGAGAAAGGTCTGAATAAAATTATTCCAAACAGTCTCCGTACATTATTGTTCCCGGTATTATTGACATTTATTATGCTGCCATTATCTCTGTGTATCTTAGGACCGGCAGGTGCAATTGTAGGAAAAGGTATTGCGGATGCAATTGTTGCACTTCATGGCATTCTGGGACCAGTTACAATTGGTATTGTTGGAGCATTATGGCCACTTTTGATTACTACAGGAATGCATCAGGCACTGATCGCAATTGCATTGTCTTATATTGCAAGTATGGGATTTGATGATAGTATTCTGGTAGGTGCGATTGTATCGAATTATGCGATGATGGGAATTTGTCTTGCATTTCTTCTGAAAGCAAAGAACGCAGGAAATCGTGCGTATGCCAGTAGTTCTTTAGTAACGCTGGTAATTGGTGGGGTAAGTGAACCAACTTTGTTTGGTATTATTTTAAGATATAAGAGAATTATTCCATGCATGATGGCAGGAGGATTTGTTGGAGGCCTTTATGCAGGAATCATGAAGGTAGCGGTTTATTTTGCAGGATCAGGAAATGTATTATCCTGTCTTGGATTTGCCGGTGATTATGCTCCAAGTCTTCTACATGGAATTGTTGCAAGTGTGATTGCATTTGTAGTGACGCTTGTACTGAGTCTGGTAGTAGGATTTGAAAAATCAGATAAAAAGAAAGAGGCGTAATAAGTGAAAAGACTATTGCTTCAAAGTGATGATTATGGAATAACACATGGTGTCAGTGCAGGAATCCTGAGAGTTATACAGGATGGTGTGATCCGTAATACAGGAATGTTTGTGAATATGGAGAGCTCAAAAGAAGCAGCTGACCTGATAAAGGACAGGGATGTCTGCCTTGGGATTGACATCAATTATGTGGCCGGGAAACCGATCACAGATCCTAAAAAAGTTCCTCATCTGGTAGATGAAAATGGATATTTTCATACTTCCAGAAGGATTCTGGAAACGCAGAAGCTGGAAGGGATGGAGGGGATTATCTATCATTTTTCAGTTGATCCCTTTCCTTATGAAGAGATTTTACTGGAAACAGAGAATCAGGTGAAAGAATTTAAGAGACTAACTGGAAAAATGCCGGAATATTTACATCCTCATTCTATTTGTACACCAAATACAGAGCGGGCGGCATGCGAAATTGCGAAAAAATATCATATTTTTCATACCACAGACATGATGAAGGAAGAAAGTTTTAAGTGTCTACCAGGGGCGATTTCCCTGAAGAAAGGAGCTTCTGTTGAAGAACAGTTACAACAGAATGTGGAGGAAGAATTTCTGACACTGAGTCTTCCTTCCCTGTTAGAAAATGAAACAGGATATTATATCTTTCATTGTGGCTATATAGATCAGGAGTTAATGAGGGTATCTTCTCTGAATCTGAAAAGAATGCTGGATCTTGAAGCAGCTGTAAGCAGCAAAGTGAAAGATTATATTCAGGAACATCAGATTGAATTGATTACCTATCGGGAGATAAAAGAGGAGAAATGTTTTGATAAGTGATAAAGTAAAAAAAGGTATAGAGAGAGCACCGCAGAGATCTTTGTTTTATGCAGCAGGATTTACAGAGGAAGAAATGAAAAAGCCTCTGATTGGTATTGTATCAGCTCAAAGTGAAATGATTCCGGGACATACGCATCTGGACCGTCTGGCTCAGGCAGTCAAAGCTGGGGTTTATGCAGCTGGTGGAACGCCGGTCATTGTCCCGGCAATTGGCGTATGTGATGGAATTGTAATGGGACATAAAGGTATGCACTATTCACTTGCATCCAGAGAACTGATTGCAGATTCAGTGGAAACACTGGCAGCAGCACATTGTTTTGATGGAATGGTTCTGATCCCGAATTGTGACAAGATTGTTCCAGGGATGGTGATGGCTGCACTGCGTGTGAATATTCCATCTATTGTATGTTCCGGTGGTCCGATGCTGGCAGGAAAGATTAACGGGAAGAAAACAAGTCTGTCACAGATGTTTGAGGCAATTGGAGCATATAAGGCACAGATTATTGATGAGAATGAACTAAAAAAATGTGAGCAGAACAGTTGCCCTACTTGTGGCTCCTGTTCCGGTATGTTTACAGCTAATTCCATGAACTGCCTCTGTGAGGCACTTGGACTTGCAATGCCTGGAAATGGAACGATTCCGGCGGTATATTCTGAGAGAATTCATTTTGCGAAGCATACAGGTGAGAAAGTTATGGAGCTGGTAGAGAAAGAGGTAAAGCCTCGTGATATCGTGTCAATGGATGCTTTAAAGAATGCGATTACTGTAGACATGGCATTAGGATGTTCTACAAACAGTTCGCTACATCTGCCAGCAATTGCTCATGAAGCAGGAATTAAACTGGACCTACATTTCTTTAATGAAATTAGTGAAAAAACGCCAAATCTCTGCCATCTTGCTCCAGCAGGTGAACATTTTATGGAAGAACTTCATGAGGCTGGAGGCGTATCTGCTGTAATGAAGGAACTCGCAGAACTTCAGTTATTGAATCTGGATCTTCTGACTGTTACAGGAAAGAGTGTTGGAGAAAATATAGAAGAGGCATGGAATCTTAATCCGGAAATTATCCGGTCAGTCGATCATCCTTATTCAAAAACGGGTGGTCTGGCATTTTTGTTTGGAAATATTGCACGAAATGGATGCGTAGTGAAAAGGAGTGCTGTGGCAGATGAAATGAGGGTGCATACTTGTAGAGCCCGGGTATTTTCAGGGGAAGATGCTGCTGTGGAAGCAATTTATGCAGGGGAAATTGTGTCTGGAGATATTGTGGTAATTCTTTATGAGGGACCTAAGGGTGGTCCGGGAATGCGGGAGATGCTTGTTCCAACATCTGCGCTGGCAGGAATGCAGCTGGAGAAAGATGTTGCTTTGATTACAGATGGACGTTTTTCAGGAGCTTCCAGAGGCGCAGCTATTGGACACGTATCCCCAGAGGCAGCAGCAGGTGGTGAAATCGGGCTTTTGCGAGATGGTGATCTGATTGACATTAACATGGAAAACTACACCATTCATGCGAGAATTACGGAAGAAGAATTTGCGGAACGCAGAAAGATCCAGAAGATTCCAGCATCTTGGGTAACAGGAGGATGGCTAAAACGTTACCAAAAACTGGTAACTTCTGCAGATGAAGGCGCAATTTTACGTGCATAAGAGGAGTGGAGAATAGAAGATGAAGATAGCGATACTGGGAGCGGGAGCAATGGGAAGTCTTTATGGTGCTTTTCTTTCCCGTAAAGAAGACGTGACATTGTTGGATGTCAATCAGGAGTTAATTGATCATATCAATGAAAATGGGATGAAATGTCTGGAAAAAGATGGAACAGAAAAAATATACCATGTAAAAGCAGAGAAGACTGGAACCAATATCGGGATACAGGATCTAATCATTGTGTTTGTAAAAGGCAGCTATACAAAAGCTGTTATGGAGCAGAATATGGCACTGATTGATTCCCATACACTTGTGATGACATTGCAGAATGGAGCAGGAAATAATCGGGATATTGCGCAGTTTGCAGATAAGGATAATATTCTGGTAGGAACCAGCAACCATAATAGTGTTATTAAAGGATTAGGCGTTTTTTACCATTCCTGCGATGGTGTAACCAATATTGGCCCGGATGTGAGAAATGAAGAAAATGTGAAAAAAGCGGAGAAAATTGCTGAAATGCTGGAAAGATGTGGCTTTGAAACACATGTAATGGAAGATATTCAGCGTGTACTGTGGAACAAACTTTTTCTGAATTGTGGAATCAATGGGCTGACGATGCTGACGGAGAATAAAATGGGAGCTGTTTATGAAAATCCATATCTGTGGTCAGTCTGCCAGAATCTTATAAGGGAATGTATAGAAGTAGCTAAAGCAGATGGAACACATTTTACAGCGAATGAAGTTATGAAAAAAATGAAAAATCTATGTGTGGAAGGTGCTACTGGTGTAACAAGTATGTACCAGGATCGCATGATGCATCGGAAAACAGAAATTGACCGGATTAATGGTGCAATTGTCGGGTTAGCTCATGAATATGGAATTTCTGCTCCGTATAATGAAATGCTTGTACAGCTTGTACATGCAGTCGAATAAATAAAAATTGATAATAACACAATCTTTTAAGAAAAACAGTGCTGATACGTATGAGTGGATTCGGCACTGTTTTTATAGTCTGTAATCTACTTATATATAATTTGCTTTTGAAGCGCACTGGAAGGATTGGGGTACAGCAAGAGTTTATGTAAAGAAAAAGGATGTAATTGTATCCCAATATTCGGAAAATCCAGGACGTCATTTATTTGCTGAACAGAAGATGAACCGCGCTATCAGTTAGGAAAAATTTTAGAACTAAGATGTTTTGAGCGTGGAAGAGCGGATATTAATGAAATTCCGGCTTATTTGGAGCTTAAAGAAGACAATCCATATGAAATGGTTCAGTTTCTCGGGTGAGAAACTGACGAGCAAAGATGTACTGGTAAGGTGGTAGGGATGTTCAGAGAAAATATAGATAATAATTTTATTGTATTACAAGAAGGGACTCAGATAAAGTATAGAAAAGATGGATTTTGGTATAAAAATGATAATCGGGAAAATGAAGGGCGAACCGAGTATCTTGTGTCAAAATTCATGGAGTTCACATCTCTTCAGGAGAAGAAATATGTAAAATATGAAGAGGGGACAATCTGGATGTAGAAGCAAAAATTTTCTTCATAATGATGATGAGTTTATCACATTATATAGATTGATTGTATTATGCGGTGATTATGCGCGAAGATAGTTTTTATCCAGCGCTCATTTTTGATAATAGGGTATCTTTACTCACAGCAAATCAAAGTATAAACTGGCATTTTCCAATAGAAGAGAATGTAAACCCGGCCGGAAATTCCCTCTGACCGGAAATTATTTTGTGTAAGTAAAGAGATAAAGTACGTATTTGCATGAGAACTTTGAGCTGCGGAGCATTTGCAGAGTTGGTGTAGCAACGAACAATACGGAGCGTGAATGGAAAATAAAATCAATCACAATTCATTGCTTTAAAGCGATAAAATAAAACGAAAGTGCAAAATGCAACAAGAAATATTGATCTATATTAACATCTCTTGAACTTATTTAACTAATGCAGCAAAAAAACAGATTACACTCTGCTTTTTCCTTGACAAATCATACTTCTACGAGCTAATATATGACACATAAAGTTTATTATTTTAATTTCTAGGAGGAGATTATTA
>CAKRCL010000068.1 GCA_934307335.1 uncultured Dorea sp.
TATTATGTACGCATTGGCAGCACAGAGTGCAGGAACAAACTGGGTAGTACTGATTTTAGTATATGTAGTAATATTCGGTGGATTTTATATGTTATTCATGCGCCCACAGAAAAAAGAGCAGAAGAGAATTCAGGAGATGATCGCAGAGATGGAAGTCGGTGATACCGTACTGACAACAAGCGGTTTTTACGGAGTTATCATTGATATCACAGACGATGATCTGATTGTTGAGTTTGGTAATAATAAGAACTGTAGAATCCCGATGCAGAAAGCAGCAATCGCACAGGTTGAGAAAGCATCTGCTGAATAGGAAGATGAGGAGTGAAGAAGAATCCCGGGACCGGGGTTCTTCTTTTTCTATATATGTCAATAAATAAATCTATGAAGAAAGTTTTGAAGGCATTATCGTTCGACGGGATTGAGGTGGAGGCATCCAGGCATCTTGCGAACCTCAAAGCGATAGATCCGATGAAAATCTTTCATAAAACAATTGATTACAAAATTTATAACGGAGACTATGAAGTACCGGTCCGCATTTATCTTCCAAGGGAGAAAATAATAGAAGATCTTCCGGTGTTGTTGTTCTTCCATGGAGGCGGATGGGTAACGGACTGTATTGACAACTATGAACGTATCTGTGCAAGACTGGCTTCAGCAACCGAGCATATTGTTGTATCTGTAGAGTATCGTCTGGCACCGGAACATCCATTCCCAATAGGTTTTCAAGATTGCTATGCTGTGGCAAAAGCAATTTATACAAATCGGTTTATATTAAATGTGAATCCGGAGCATATCACACTGATTGGTGATAGTGCAGGGGGCAATCTGGCAGCTGCAGTTTCGCTGAAGGCAAGAGACGAAGGAATTTTCTTTCCTAAGAGGCAGATATTGATTTATCCTGCGGTTAATAATGATTATAGTGAAGAGTCACTTTTTGAATCTGTAAAGAAATGTGGAAGTGATTATCTGCTGACAGCAGGAAAGATGCGTGATTACATTGATTTTTATGCATCAAAAGAAGAAGATAAGCAGAATAAATATTTTGCACCACTTATGGAGACAGATTATAGACAACAACCGGATACTTTAATTTTGACAGCAGAATTTGATCCGCTTCGAGATGAAGGGGAAGAGTATGGAAGACGGTTAAAAGAAGCAGGAAATTATGTGGAAGTGCACCGGATTAAAGATGCACTTCATGGTTATTTTGCACTGGGAATCAGATATTTTCATGTGCAGGAGAGTTTTGAACTGATCAATCAGTTCTTAAACAGGAGGAAATAAAAGTGTTCCAGCAAAGAAGAGCTTATTGGAGAAATCTGGACAATGCAGCGAAGATGTTTTCTGCTGCCAGCAGCCCTAAGGACACAAGGGTATTCAGGTTTTATTGCGTTTTAAAAAAAGAGGTTGAAAAAGACATTCTACAAAAAGCATTGAATCAGACAATTGTCAAATACCCAGTGTTTTTATCGGTGATGCGTAAAGGGTTGTTCTGGCATTATCTGGAAAAAAGTGATTTAAAGCCAATTGTGTGGGAAGAATACAAAGAGCCTTGCAGTCACCTTTATATAAGAGATAAAAAAGAGTTATTATTTGAGGTGACTTATTATAAGAACAGGATTAATTTTGAAGTATTCCATGCGTTGACAGATGGTACAGGTGCTACAGAATTTTTACGGGAACTGGTGAAAAATTATCTTTTTCTGGCACACGAAAAAGAGGGACTTGAAGATGTCAATCTTACAGATGAGACATTGACTGTAAAAGATCAGGAAGAAGATGGATTCAGCCGTTATTATAATCCGGATGAGCGAGGCAAAAAAAAGAAAAAAAACCATGCTTATCAGATCCACCGGGAAAGTAAGGAGTATGAGGAACTTCAGGTTGTTGAAACGACAGCTTCTGTTGCAGAACTTCTTGCGGCGTCCAGAAATCGAGGGGTCTCTATGTCAGTTCTTTTGACTGCGGCTATGATTTGCGCAATTCATGAAGAACAGACAAAGCTTCAGGAAAAAAGGCCAGTGATACTTATGGTTCCAGTGAATCTTAGAAAGATATTTCCATCAGATTCTATGCTGAATTTTTTCAGTTATATAGAACCGGGCTATCGGTTTGGAGAAGGAAAGGATTCATTTGATGATGTGTTGGAGGCAACAAAGAATTATTTTGAAGAAAATCTGTCAAAAGAAAAGATTGCAGAGCGTATGAATAATTTGATTGCATATGAAAAGCACAGAGTTTTAAAATGGGCACCTCTGGAAGTCAAAAACCGGTGTATAAAAATGGGAGCTAAACTCGCAGAACGTGAGGTGACAGCAGTTCTTTCAAATATGAGTGTAGTGAAGATGCCTGAAGAGTATGCAAAATATATTGAACGATTTGGTGTTTACACAAGTACAATGCGAACAGAATTATGCATTTGTTCTTTTGGAGATACGGTGTCATTTTCTTTTACATCCAGATATGACAGTACAAATATCCAACGTAATTTCTATCGGATATTAAAAGAGCAGGGCATTTCAGTAAAAAAAGTAGTGCCGGATTTTCCGAAAGAAGTAAGACCTAATTATGAGGGGAAAAAGGTGTTTCAGACTTTTAATTTCTGCTGTATCGCAGCAGTTGTATTGTGTGTGATGTTGAATTTGATCCTGACACCAAATCTTCACTGGTGGATATTTGCGGTAGCAGGAGGATTTAGTATGTGGCTTGCATTTGCAACAGGGTATTTGAAGCGGTATAATCTACTTAAGAATGCGATGTGGCAATTGCTAATTATAAGTATTGGGTGTATTTTGTGGGATGTTTTCACAGGGTGGCATGGGTGGTCGGTTGATCTTGTACTTCCATGTGTCTGTCTGGTCGTTGAGATTTTTATGGAACTGATAGCAAGAATACAGTCTCACCCGCCAAAAGAATACATGATTTATTATGTTATGGCGTCTGTGTACAGTATGCTGCTTCCGATGATCTTAATGATTACAGGAGTGATTCAATACCGTGCAGTTGCAGTCGTATGTGTAGGATTAAGTTTCTTGTTTTTTGTCAGGCTGCTTCTATTTAGGAGGAGAGAATTTAAAGAAGAAATGTACAAGAAATTTCACGTATAAGAGTATAGCGTATTTGGGACAAGGAGGTTTGAGGATGATTAATTATTCTGAGGACAAAGACAGACAGTATCATGTACAATTAGGCGCAGGTGATGTTGGCAAATATGTGATTCTGACAGGTGACCCTAAACGGTGTCAGAAGATTGCAGAACATTTTGAAGGAGCAGAATTAGTAGCCGACAGTAGAGAATTTACAACTTATACAGGATATCTGAATGGAGAAAAAGTAAGTGTGACTTCAACCGGGATCGGAGGACCGTCTGCGGCGATTGCACTGGAAGAACTGGTAAATGTCGGAGCAGATACGTTCATCCGCGTAGGTACAAGCGGGGGAATGCAGCTTGACGTAAAGAGCGGAGATCTTGTAATTGCTACTGGAGCGGTACGTATGGAAGGAACAAGTAAAGAATATGCACCAATTGAATTTCCGGCAGTATCTGATTTTGCGGTGACAAATGCACTTGTCCAGGCAGCAGAGAATTTAGAACTTCCATATCATATCGGAGTAGTGGAGTGTAAAGATTCTTTTTATGGACAACATGCGCCGGAGACAAAACCAGTAGGATATGAGCTTTTAGACAAGTGGAATGCCTGGGTACAGTGTGGATGTCTTGCTTCAGAGATGGAGTCTGCAGCATTATTTGTAGTAGGCAGTTACAGAAAAGTACGAATCGGAACAGTTCTGCTTACGATGGCGAACCAGGAACGTGCAAAAAAAGGACTGGAAAATCCGGTAGTGCATGATACAGAAACACCAATCTGTACTGCGGTAGAGGCACTGCGTATACTGATCGAAAAAGAAAGGAGATAACATATGGGAACACCACATAACGGAGCAAAAAAAGGAGAAATTGCAAAGAAAATTCTGATGCCGGGAGATCCGCTTCGCGCAAAATATATTGCGGAACATTTTTTTGAGAATGCAGTATGTTTTAATACGGTAAGAAATATGTTGGGTTACACAGGAACATATAAAGGGGAGAAGCTTTCAGTTATGGGCGGCGGTATGGGAATGCCATCTGTAGGAATTTACACATATGAGCTTTTTCATGAGTATGATGTAGAGGAGATTATCCGCATCGGATCGGCAGGAGCATTTCAAGATGATGTGAATCTAAGGGATGTTGTCATTGCAATGGGAGCTTGTACGGATTCCAATTATGCTAAGCAATATAATCTTCCGGGGACCTATGCGCCAATTGTAGATTATGATCTTTTGGAACGTGCGGTAAATACTGCAAGAAGAAAGAATCAGCCGGTTCATGTGGGAAATGTTTTATCATCAGATATATTTTATAATGATGATCCGACTGTAAATGATCGCTGGCGTAAGATGGGGGTACTTGCTGTAGAGATGGAAGCAGCAGCGCTTTATATGAATGCGGCGAGGGCAGGGAGAAAAGCACTATGTATGCTGACAATTTCAGATCATTTGTATCGAAATGAGAAGCTTTCAGCGCAGGAAAGACAGCTTGGATTTGACAATATGATACAGCTTTCGCTGGATATGTAATGAATTTTTGTAGTATTTTTTCATGGATTTAGCGTATTAAAGTATTGAAATCTGTTAAAAAATAGGCTAATATAAAACACATAGATTTTTTTGCAGTACAGTCAGGAAGGAAGAGATACATATGAATTTAAAAATTGGTGTGATCAAAGGAGACGGAATTGGACCGGAAATCGTAACAGAGGCTATGAAAGTGCTGGACAAAGTGGCAGAGCGTTATGGCCATAATATAGAATACAGACAGTTACTGATGGGTGGCGCATCGATTGATGTTCATGGTGTTCCGCTTACAGATGAAACAGTGGCAGAGGCAAAAAACTGTGATGCAGTTCTGATGGGGTCTATCGGTGGAAATACAAGCACTTCACCATGGTACAAATTAGAGCCGTCTAAGAGACCGGAAGCGGGACTTCTTCGTATTCGTAAGGAATTGAATCTTTTTGCTAATTTAAGACCGGCAATTCTTTATGATGAGTTAAAAGAAGCATGTCCGTTGAAAGAAGAGATTACAGAAGGCGGATTTGATCTGATGATCATGCGAGAACTGACTGGCGGACTTTATTTTGGAGAGAGAAAAACAGAAGAAGTAGACGGAGTCATGACAGCTTTTGACAGTCTTACATATAACGAGAATGAAATTCGCAGAATTGCAAAAAGAGCATTTGATATTGCTATGAAGCGGAGAAAGAAAGTGACAAGTGTAGATAAGGCAAATGTTCTGGATTCTTCCAGACTTTGGAGAAAAGTAGTAGAGGAAGTTGCAAAGGATTATCCGGAAGTGACTCTTGAGCACATGCTTGTTGATAATAGTGCAATGCAGTTAGTAAAAAATCCAAAGCAGTTTGATGTGATTCTGACGGAGAATATGTTCGGAGATATTCTTTCTGATGAGGCAAGTATGGTCACAGGATCGATCGGAATGCTTGCAAGTGCCAGTCTGAATGAAACAAAATTTGGTCTCTATGAGCCAAGTGGCGGATCAGCACCGGATATTGCAGGACAGGGGATTGCAAATCCAATCGCAACAATTCTTTCCGCTGCAATGATGTTAAGATTTAGCTTTGATCTTGATAAAGAGGCAGACGCAATCGAGGCATCAGTAGCAAAAGTGTTAAAAGACGGATATCGTACAATTGACATAATGTCTGAAGGAAAAACACAGATAGGAACAGCCCAGATGGGTGACCAGATCGCAGTAAACATATAATGGAGGTACATAGAAGCATGAGAAGTGATACAGTAACAAAAGGAAAGCAGCAGGCACCGCATCGTTCCCTTTTCAATGCATTGGGAATGACACAGGAAGAGATGGAAAGACCACTGGTTGGTATTGTAAGTTCATATAATGAAATCGTACCGGGTCATATGAATCTGGATAAAATTGTAAATGCAGTAAAGCAAGGAGTTGCTATGGCTGGTGGAACACCGGTTGTATTTCCTGCAATCGCAGTTTGTGACGGAATTGCGATGGGACATATTGGAATGAAGTATTCTCTTGTAACAAGAGATTTGATCGCAGACTCTACAGAGGCTATGGCAATGGCTCATCAGTTTGATGCGCTTGTTATGGTACCAAACTGTGATAAAAATGTACCGGGACTTTTGATGGCAGCAGCCAGAATCAATGTTCCGACAGTTTTTGTCAGTGGAGGACCGATGCTTGCAGGACATGTAAAAGGACAAAAGAGAAGCCTTTCAAGTATGTTTGAGGCGGTAGGAGCCAATGCAGCCGGAACCCTTTCCGATGAAGATCTTTGTGAATTTGAAAATAAAGTATGTCCAACATGTGGATCTTGTTCCGGAATGTATACGGCAAACAGTATGAACTGTCTGACTGAGGTACTTGGTATGGGACTTCGTGGAAATGGTACAATTCCGGCAGTATATTCTGAGAGAATTCGTCTTGCAAAGCATGCGGGTATGAAGGTTATGGAATTATGGGAGAAGAATATCTGTCCAAGAGATATTATGACAGAGGATGCAATTTTAAATGCACTGACAGTAGATATGGCACTCGGATGTTCTACAAACAGTATGCTTCATCTTCCGGCAATTGCTCATGAGATTGGAATGGATTTTGAGATTGATTTTGCAAATGGAATCAGTGAAAAGACTCCAAACCTTTGTCATCTTGCACCGGCAGGTCCGACTTATATGGAAGACCTCAACGAGGCAGGCGGTGTCTATGCAGTTATGGCTGAGCTGAACAAAAAGGGACTGCTTCACACAGACTGTATGACAGTTACAGGTAAGACCGTAGGTGAGAATATCGAAGGAGTACAGAATAAGAATCCGGAAGTTATCCGTCCAATCGATCATCCGTACAGCCAGACAGGTGGACTTGCAGTATTAAAGGGTAATCTTGCACCAGATGGAAGTGTTGTAAAGCGTTCAGCAGTGGTTGATGAGATGCTCGTACATGAAGGACCGGCAAGAGTATTTGAATGTGAGGAAGATGCAATCGCAGCAATCAAAGGTGGTAAAATCAACCACGGTGATGTTGTTGTTATCCGCTATGAAGGACCAAAGGGAGGTCCTGGTATGAGAGAGATGCTGAACCCGACTTCCGCAATTGCAGGAATGGGACTTGGTTCCAGTGTTGCTCTGATCACGGACGGACGTTTCAGCGGAGCATCCAGAGGAGC
>CAKRCL010000069.1 GCA_934307335.1 uncultured Dorea sp.
AGACAAGGAGATATTTTTCTAATGGAAGAGTTTTTAATTTCGACTACACTTACGTCCGATTTAATAAAACGTTATACAGATTCAATTTGGAAAATCGTTTCAAAAAAGTTTAGACGTATCAAATTTTTAAAAGTTATCGCTATTTTCTGGATTCTTTTGGGCCCTATAGTTTTGGTATATGGTTCCTACGTGTATATAAAATATCACTTCACTTTAAGATTTATAGACATTGTAACAACTAGCATTCTCATTGTTGCTCTGATTATGCTTATTGTAATCCTTATAAATTATAAGTATATCGCACTCAGAAAAACATTGAAAGTCTTAAAAAAAAATACTGGATGTCAAATAGAATACTTTTTTAAAGCTAATTGGATTATTACTAGATCTCTGACAACTGGATTGGAAAAAGAATTTGCTGCAGATAAAATTTCCAATGTCGTTATTGAAAATGACATGATTTTTTTTCTAGCTGGCGATAAAAAGAATCTGGTATGTCCTGTACTTATCGATACGAAACAGTTAACTCCAGAAGAACTGGAACAAGTCAATTATTATATTGATTTATACTTATATGATCTTATATAATCAAACGCGCCATGGGATGTAACTTAGTTGTTTTAGCTTACATCCCATGGTTTTTACATATATTCAATCGTATTTATAAATTGACAAGCACTACACTGTTAATACCAATGCTATTAATGTTGCAAGGGCTCCTTCTGGCATAAGAATCGCAACCGCTGCAGTACCTGTAATAATTGCTCCTGCAGCAACAATACCGTATAAAATATTCACCCCATCTCGCTGCTCGCGTGGCCATGTTGACATTTCTGGAACCTTTACTAATTCCCCATAAAGTGCTAACTGATTCTGATTCAGCTGTCCTTGATTTTTAAAGGTATATGTAATGGCAATATTTCCAGTACATTTATCACCAATTGGAAATGAAATTGAAAATTCAATTTCAATTTGGGTAGGACTTACTGTATATTTGGTTTCTATATTACCATATCCAACCGCAAGTGCTAATTGATCGATATCCAAGGTGTCACTAATACCCCAATCTGACAATGTTGCGTAAAAGTCTCCCCATGCAATTTTAACATTATCCATTTTAAGCTTGTTATCCTCAAAAGTAAACGTAAAAGCACCATCTGAATTTGTATCGAAGCTTGCACTCTCAGATACTGTTATATCTATGTATGGAGTCAGCGGATATGTAACTGAAATCTCCCCTAATGAAGAGCTGAAATTTAATTGTTTCTTAAGTTCTTCAGGAAAATGAAACTTATCATAGATATTTTCAAATACTTTTGATATCATGTAGTAATAATATGTCTTTTCGTCAACATGATATCCACATTCACGGCATTCAAATACGCCATAATCTTTATGTTCAAAAGAGTGCTTTGATAAATCTCGATAGTTAGCACCACCACACCATTCTTCATTTGGAAAAACATTAATGTTCTGTTCTTCAATATATCCAGTAATAGAATCATACGTGCAATTAAGCCATCGACTTCCATCCGCTAGGACAACTAATTGTGTAATAGATACATACGTTCCAATTGGCATTTGTCTTTTTGCCTCAGCAGTCGCATTAGTAGCTTCTTTTAAAGAGGTAGTGCAAATAACTACACCATTTTTCTTGTACGGAATTATTGTTGCTTTTACCACAGGTTCAGTTGGTGAATCTGGTGGGTCAATTACATTACTCATATGAATTACCAAATCTGAACGAACATATCCGTTGACATTACCATATTTTACCTGATACCATACATAGCCATCTGTTCCATTGGTTGTGCCAATAACTTCAACACCATCTCCATTTTTTAATGCCTTTACAATTGAAGCTCCTGTTCCTGCACCTGAGCGAATATTAACAGTTCCCGTTGTACTTTTAACGATACCTGCCCAACTTGCATATCCAGTGTTGTTTTCTTTGATTACGCCATGCGAAACCAAGTCAGAACGAATATACCCATAATAAAGGCCCATAATTCTTACATAAAACCATAGATAGCCATCTGTTCCAGACACCTGTCCAATAACATCAAAACAGTCTCCGTTTTTCAACTGTGGATAGCCACTGATTATTGATGATGCTGTAGATGCCTGTGATCTCACATTAACAGTTCCAGTTGTACTTCGCGCACAACCAAGCCACGATGAATAGGCGACCGTATTTACAGGAATAACAAGTTTTCCTTTAACGTAGCCTTTGTAAGTACCATTTACTGTCACTTTATACCATACATCGCCATCGTTTCCACAAACCTGTCCTGTTACCTTCATCTGCGTTCCATTTTTTACGTTAGGGCATCCTGAAATCAAACTATATTCAGTACCTGCACCTGATCGAATATTCAATGTCCCTGTTGTAGTATTTGCTTTTCCCCACCAATTTGGATAATCCGTTGTTGTTATCACCAAATCACAACGACAATAACCAACATACTTATTTTCTACGCTTAAATGATACCAAGTATATCCATCTGCACCTGTTGTTTCCCCGAATACGTGTACATTGGTTCCATTCGCATATGGACTTCCAGTTACTTTCGCAGCGCTGCTAGATGCCGCTGTTCGTAAATTTGCTGAACCAGTTGAAGTTTTGATTACGCCTTCCCATTCAACATAATAATCCTTAACATGTGGAGTAATTAGATCTGATCTACAGTAACCAGCATGCCTTCCGCCAACAGAAACTGCGTACCAAACCATTCCATCATTTCCTCTTGTTTCACTTGTTACAGTTACGGTATTCCCATTGCTCAAAGCTGATAAAACTCCTGACAATGCGCTGTTTACAGTTGGAGCTGTTCGAATATTAACTGTTCCTGTACTGCTTTTTGCTTCTCCAATCCAAGCTGTATAACTAACCATAATTTGACGTGATACTAAATCACTTCTTACATACCCATAATACTGTCCCAAAATTCTCACATAATACCATAATCGATTATCCGAATTTCCGAGAACCTCGCCAAGTACCTCAAAAGTTCCTCCGTTTGACACAGATGGAACATTACTATTCTGATCATATGTTGTGGACGGACCAGTTCGAATATTTACAATTCCTGTCGTACTGTTTGCACTTCCAACCCACTGATTATATTGCTTTTCATAGCTAGCTGCATTTAAAGTTCCAATATAATAAGAATATACATAACCATAGCTACCAAATGCAGATTTTATTCGATAATAATCCTTATCTACACCTACTACAGTTACTTGAGTTCCATTATTTAACATTCCGAAACCAAATGCCGCCTGCTTATTCGATGGTGAAATCTGTGGAACTACACTAGGAGCATTAACAATCTTTCCTGTCCATTTGTTTTCATACGAAGAGTCCACATTGACTACTGCAGTATCATTTGGATTTTCAGTATATTCAATTCCAGGTAAAAAAAGACAATACGTAAAATCTCTAGATCCAATTGGATTTGTTTCCACATCTACCAATTCGCTTCTTGCTTCAATTACAACCTGATTTCCAACATAAATTCCAACATGCCCAGGTTTCCATAAAATTGCTCCTAATGGAATAAATTTTCCATCAGCAATAACTTTTCCATTTTCTTTTACCAATGGATATTTTTTCTCAGCAATATCAAATAATGCGTAAGATCCATACTGAGAATATCCTGAACAAATGCACACAAAACCAGAACAATCTGCACAATAAGAACCTGCCTTTGCACGAGCTGCAGCCTTTTTTTGTGCGTCACTAAAATATGCTGGACTCTGTGCGATTAAATCTTCAATATGAGCACTGCTACATAATTCTCCTTTTGCGCCATAAATATATTTATATGCATTTGCATATTTTCTTGCTGCTAAAGCAGCTTCTGTTCCTGTCATACTTATTCCTCCATTTTTTCAATTTTTCCATATTTGTTAGTTTTTTCCTCATTCACTTATAAGGCTTTATTGTTTCTTAGTTTGATTCTGCTATATTTCATTTTCTTCGGAATCTTTCGGTGTCTTTTGTACCTGTTTTGCTTTTTGCCCTTCACTCTTTTGTCTTAGCAGATCAATCGCACCACTCAATACCTTTGGCACCGGCACACCCATCAACCCAAGATTTTCTGTGATGGATAACAACTCATTCACAAGATATGCTGCCATTACCGCATTGCAGATAAAATTGGTTCCGGCAATAAGATCCAGCCGATATGACACTAATACAATGAGTAGTGAAATCCCCTTTCGACAAAGTCCTTTCCATCCACTTCTGCTTTCCAGCCCTCCTTCGGCTGACTTTTTACTCTTGTGAAAAATTCCTGCTGCCATCATCCCCGTCAAGTAGTCCAGTGCCATGCATAAAATCAATGTCTCTAGCATCCTGCACCTACTTTCTCTTTAACAGGTCAGCTCTCACATATCCAGCATAGGCTCCTGCAATCGAAATCAGATTCCAAACGGCTCCATCACTCCCCTTTTGGTTGCCAAGTACTTCTACAAGATTTCCATTGTTCAGTCGAGGATAGTTTTTTAAAAATTCACTGTCTTTTCCTGCCTCCTCGTAAACAAATGTCCATCCATCTGGATCATTTACTTCTGCCACATAGCGGGCAAATGGCTGTGTCTTCTGATTATCTGGAATTGGCACACCCCAAAAGGTGTGATTTTTTAACTTTCCCATGTTTACGTAGTGGGTATCCCAGTAATTTCTCCAGTAGCTGCTGCCTCTGTCAGACATAAAGAAATACACGTAATAATCTGTAAAAATCCTCTGCCCTTCAAGAAATACACGAATCACCGCCTCTAAGCAGCTGCTTCCTCGAATATCCTGATCAGTCGGAGTCGTGTAGGCATTTTGAATCACTTCTTCAAGTGTTTTTCCAAATCCAGATCCATCTGCTCCAATGATGTTGTGATACAGTTGATCATACATCGTCTGTGCCACGGCCATCTGACCATCCAATCCTTCGGTTGCTGCTTCTGCAAACACCGTTCTGGATGCCAAATTTAATTCTTTTGCTGTCATTTTTATTCCCTTTTCCTTTCTCACCGCTTCCCTCTTATTTTTTTATAATTATCATTTTTCTCTCCGTGCTGCGGTGTAGCACATCCTGTCAGACCTCCTTGCTCTGACATTGCTTATCATATCAGAATAAATGTTCTTTTAACAGTGAACGTGTGCCACTTTTGGGGTGAACATGTTACACTTTTTACGATTTTTTATTATTTTCAGCACAAAAAATGAGACTCCTGCAGCTTCAATTTAAACTGTAAGAGTCTCATTTTTTGATATTTTATCTGGCCGCATCCTCACATCCAACAAGATAATCCAATGACACGTCATAGACATCTGCTATTGCCAAAAGTACATTCACACTGCCTTCATTCCCCCGTTCCAGCCTCTTAACTGTATCCACCGATATATTTGCCTGTTCTGCAAGCATTGACTGAGTAATATGACTTCTCTTTCTCAACTGACGTATTCGCTCTGCGCTTCCCTTCGTATTGTAGTATCGTTTCATCCGCAATTCCCTCTTTCGTTATACTTGTGAACATTCGTTCTAATCATTGTTGTAGCACATTTGTTCTGCTGTGTCAACCCTTATTTGCGAACTTTTGTTCTTTTTCCATTAGCTTCCAAATTGAACTTAATGAGCATAACTCTTATGGACTATTTTTATTGAAATGCATACACATAAAAAAACACACTCTATTGAGATGTGTGCTTTACAATAAAACTTTAGAAATTTAGTCAAGGTAGTGCACTTTATAGTATGGCGATTGAATGACGTGGTTGGTCACATGACGTGCACATATTCATTCAGTTATAGCACTTTATTCGCACATCAATTATGGACTTTCAGATTGCACGTTATCATAAAGTGCAATCTAGGAATAATGTGCAATCTTAAATATAGTGCACTTTATTCCGAATCCAAAGCATTTAAGCCATTCTTTTACATTTTTAAAAAGTGCAATTGAATTTTACTTTAAGTAAAAAAAAATAAATGCGCTACAATAAGAAAAAAATAAGTTAAAAAAATTTTGGTCAGTTGGAAAAGTAAATT
>CAKRCL010000070.1 GCA_934307335.1 uncultured Dorea sp.
TCCTTTCGCAGTGTCTGAATCACATCACCGCATGGAATCAGATCCAGTCCATACTTCTGCGCCTCTTTGTAATAATTTACTCTTAATTTCTGATACATCTCATCCTGATCTCTATGATATCGTGCAAAACAGTCATGCTTACTGTCAATCTCATATGCCCAAGTTTCCTGAATCATAAACTTTGCCCACGGTGCTTCTTTTTTGATATATTCTGTAATCCAGCCAAGAAATGGTTCATAAGTATCAAGCCAGCCACTGTCATGACTAGACTGCTGTGTGACAATATAGTCCCACTTTTCCTCTGCAAGTGCATCCTGAATGGATACCTTGTCTCCTGTAGCTCTTCCATTTAACTGATATTCATAGTCCTTCGCTTCATTTTCAATATTTCTCCAATGACGTTCCAGACTGCAGCCTCCAATGTATAAATTAACCACCTTTGTATTGATTCCTCTTGCCAGTGCCAGATCATGCAGAAAATGAGTCGCATCCTCTCCAAAACTGTTTCCAATTACAAGAATTTTATATGTTTTCATAATTCTCCTTCTTTCATTTTCTCCCGAAGGCAAAGTATAGTTTACCTCCGGGAGTTTCCTAGCAACAATTATTCATATTCAACTCTATTGCTGCTTTTATTATACACGTTCACTACTTTCAATCAATAGCCATGTTTCTCACAATATGCTTCCCACTGGCTAATATAAGCCTCACGGCAGGTAGATAAACCAGCCTTTTCCACCTTCTCTAAGAACACAGCCAATGCCTCTTCCGGATCATCCACAAGGCCTGCCTCCAGAGGAGCTAAATACTCATCCATTACCTGTCTGACAGCACTTCTCTCAGTTGCATAGCTAGTGTAATCCTCACTGAATCCACTTGAAATATTGATGTTTGGTGTCTTTGTCTTGTTTCCAATTTCTTCATAACGGTCGAACATTTCCTGAAGAAGCACATCTGATTTCTGAGGCAGCTTTAAATCGCCATTTCTCAGATTCCAGGTATTCATGCCTTCATATCCATATGCTTCGGACAAATTCGTATAAACACCATCCTCATCAAGTTCATAATGAACACCTTCGATTCCACACTGAATCAGTTCATTTAACTCCGGATCTGTCAGAAGCAAATCCAATACCATGAGTGCACGCTCCGGATTTTTGCAGCTTCTTGTAATAGACGTTGCATTGGAGGTTGGTGCATTCGGGTAAAGGCTTCCTGTTAATTCTCCATATGTAATGTAAGCAGCTTCCCAACCCTTTCCATCTTTTTCAAACTTGTTTACCGCAGTAATGCACTTATTCGGGTTCATTCCCGCCACCTTCATTACAACGGTTCCATTGTTAAAATCCTCTGAATCAGATGGGTCTGACAGCACGCTTCTTGACCACAGTCCTTCATCCGCCCATTTCTTAACCAGCTTTAAATCCTCTAAATAGTCAGGAGAATTCCAATAATCAATAATTTCAGAAGGATTGTCATAGGTAGCACCCAGTCCATACATTAATCCATCACCTTTGACCCAATTGTATTTCATGTTAAATACACTCATGATATCAAAGCCTCTGTTTAAACCAGTACTCTCACCAGTTCCGATACCTAACAGTCCCTGGGATGGATCGTTCTCCTTAATTCCAAGAAGATACGCTTCAATATTTTCCAGTGAATCCGGCACTGGAAGGTCATATTTCTTTCTTAAATCTTCTCTATATAAAATACCAAGAGAAGAATATTCCTTCCATGTATTCGGAATGCAATACAGAGAATCCATTACCTTACACTGCTCTAATGCCTCCGGTGCAACAGCCTCCAAAATATCTGGTGCATATGTCTCCATCAGATCATCCAGTTCCAAAAAAGCACCTGACGTCGCATATGTCTGATAATTTACAAAGTTTGCTGTATAAATCAAATCTGCTGTTCCGCCTGTCAGCGCCAATGCATACTTCTGGCTCCAATCTGTCCATGTAGAAAACTGGAATTCAATTGTGGTATTAATCTTCTCCTTTAAAATTTCATTTACTGCGTCCTCAACTACATCCTTATCTTCCGGTGCGTTTCCACATACATAAAATACCAGATTTACTTCATCCGATGTGTCAATGGCCTTATACCATTCCGCATCCTCCGCGTGTACCTGCATTGTCGGCATCATCGCTGATGCCATCATCATTGCCATTGCGAGTCCTGTTGCTCTTTTTCCTCTTGCCTTCATCATTTTTTCATTCTCCTTTTTTTATTTTTAACCCTTTACTGCTCCAATTGTAATTCCAGAAACAAAATACTTCTGTACAAATGGATACAGCAAAAGAATCGGTCCTGTTGTTACGACTGCCATTGCCAGCTTTACAGATTCTCCCGGAATTTCCGCTGTAGCTGTTCCCGAACCAGATGACATCTGCTGCACAGCTGTCGATGAATTTAACATATCGTATAAGTAAAATTGTAATTCCCATGTGCTGCTATCAGTAGAAAACATGGATGAACGATACCAGTCATTCCAAAAGCCTAATGCCAAGAATAATCCTACCGTTGCAAGAGCAGGTTTAATGATTGGCATTACAACTCTTAAAAAGATCGTTACGTGACCGGCTCCATCCAATTTTGCAGCTTCTGTAAGGGCATTTGGAACAGAATCCGTTATAAATGTTCTCATTAAAATAATTAAGAACGGACTCATAATTGCCGGAAACCAGATAACAAATGTTGTTCCCTTTAAGTTCAATACGCTTGAATACATTAAGTACCAAGGAATCAAGCCACCTCCAAAAATACTCGTAAAGTAAATTAAGAACGAAATTCGATTTCGATACTTAAATTCTTTTCTGGAAATTACATACGCAGTCATCGCAATTAATAGCAAACCAACTAATGTGCCAATTGCGGTATAAAAAATGGTCATTTTATAGGCCTGTAAAATTCCTTTTGGAAACCGGAAAATCGTCTTATATGCTTCTAATGTAATATCTCTTGGAAGGATACTGTAACCTTGCGTTAAAATCGTTTCATTGTTTGTAAAAGATCCGGAAAGAATGATTACAAACGGAAGTACACATATAAGAGAAACAACAGCCAGCAAAACATAGCTTATGCTGTTAAAAACGATTGTCGATTTTGCTTCTTTTATCTTCATTTTCCCCTCCTCATCAGAATAGCGCATATTCTGAATTCTTGCGCTTGATAATCATATTGGTTCCAATAACAAGTGCCAAACCAAATACAGACTGGAACAATCCGGCAGCCGTACCGATTCCCATATTTAATGGCTGTGTCGTCGTAATTCGATATACATAAGTATCCAAAATATCAGTTGTTGCATACAGCACACCATTATTACCCACCATCTGATAAAACAATTCAAACTGTCCCTTCATAATTCCACCAAGTGCGTAGAGCAGTAAAATAATAAAGGTTGGCTTCAATAATGGAAGTGTCACATAACGAATCTGTGCAAAAACATTCGCACCATCCACCTTCGCTGCCTCATAAAGCTCTCTGTCAATACCCGTAATTGTTGCCAGATAGATAACCATTCCATATCCAAGTCCCTTCCATATATGGAAGAAAGTGATTAAAAATGGCCAATAGCTCGGTGAATTGTAAAAATCAATTCTGTTTGCACCAAATTTGGTGAGAATCGTATTGATCAATCCAAAGTCATATTCAAACATGTTGTACACCAACACCTTTAAAATAACAAAAGATACAAAATAAGGCATAAAAATCAATGTCTGCGTGATCTTCTTATATTTCTTTGCTGCAACCTGACTTACAAAAATAGCAAATACAATCTGAAGAATATTTCCAAGTACAATAAATACGACATTATATCCAACTGTGTTTTTAACCAGTCTAAGTAAATCTCCTCTAAATAAAAACTCAAAATTTTTCCAGCCTACAAATGGACTTGCCCACAGGCCATCGCGGAAATTAAAATTCGTAAAAGCAAAGTAGACACCTAACATCGGCAAATAGCAGTTAATCAAAAAATAGATAAATGTTGGAACCAACATAAGAAAAAGAACCCAATTCTTTTTTACTTCCTGCAAAAATCCATGATCATGTACCCTTGCTCTTTCTTTTGTCTGAAGCTGCTTCGCAACTATATATCCTACTATGTTAATCAAGATCAGCAAATACAAAACTGGTGACGCAACAAATGCGGTTTGCTCAAAACGTGAATTTGAAAAATAAACATAGCCGATCGCTACTGCTGCAGTTACTATACCAAATGTACAGGCGGTGACTGCCTTTCCATATAAATCCAACTTTTTTTCCGCATTGTTATGTTGTCTTACAAAAACATATACAAAGCGCAGGTCAAAAATCGTCATTGCGATGCCAAATACAGTAAGTATCATGCCATACAATCCGATGGATCCCTGATTGGATTTCTGAACAAAATTTAGGATTGTCCAAGTGCTATATCCCTTTTCCGGTAAAAAAGATGAATTTCCAACTGATTCCATCAGTTCTTGTCCCATCGGAACATAAATCCATTTGATAAATGGCAAAAGACATATCAGTGAAGCTACTATCGCTGCACCTACAATCCAAAGCTGTTTTAAATCTTTTGGATTTTTACCACTTGTTTCCTTTGCCTGTATTCCCTCCATTTCTTTAAACATTTTTCTCCTCCTTGTCTGTTACTAATAAAAACGTTTTTATTTCGTTGGGCTTATATTACCACTATCTCAACTATTTTTCAAGTTTTTTTATTCATTTATTTGCATTTTATCCCTTTTATACTAAAAACGTTTTTATTTTTAGGCATAATATCCAAAGATCATCTTTATTCCTCAGATATAAATTACCACTTTACTCTCCAGAAGAGTTCCGTTCGACTATACTGCCTTCTAAGACAATGGTTTGTGCTGTTTTTTTATTTTCCACCATATTAAGCATTACCTGAACTGCTGCTTTTCCTTGTCCTTCAATTGGATTTGCTACTGTTGTAAGCGTAGGATTAAAATATTCCCCCAATTCTATATTATCAAATCCAATAACACTAATTTCTTCTGGGATTTGATAGCCGAGCTGTTTTAAAGCCTTCATTGCTCCTATTGCACTCTGATCATTTCCGCACACAAATGCCGTAGGCATCGGTTCATGTGTAATCTGATATCTTGAATGGAGACTCATTACTTCGGCATAAGTAACATTTTCATCAAAAAAACCATTTAGCAGAATCGCATTTCGATCTGAAACCCCATACTTTTTTAAAGTTTCAAAAAAACCTCTTTTTCGCTCCTCCGAATCATATGTATCCGCTGTACATTCTACAAAGCAGAAGCGACTATGTCCCTTTTTTACTAACAATTCTGTAACTTCCTTGCCAGCTTTAAACGAATCAAAGACCACACTTCCTATATATTCTTTTTGCATTTTCCGATCAATCATTACAGTAGGAATTTGTTCATTCTCAATCGTCTTTAAATCGTCCTCCCAAATATGCTTTCCTTCAAAAATAAAATATCCATCAAACTGGCCACCCATAATGTGTTTCATAATTTCTGTGCGATCCCATGTAATCACAATATCTAATCCATACCCTGCACTTATACAAGCCAAATTCATTGCATCCATTATTCGGCTAAAATATTCTCCTTTTACAGTTGATGTGATAAAACAGAAACGTTTACTTTTTCCTGCCTTTAGAAGCTTTCCATTCACGTTCGGAACATATCCCATCTGATTTGCGATCTCTAAAATTCGCAATCTGGTTTCTTCTGTGACAAGTTTCGATCCATTCATCGCATTTGAAACAGTCGAAATCGCAACTCCAGCCTCTTTTGCTACTTCTTTGATCGTAACTTTTCTTTTAACCTCCATATAGCATTCCTCCTCTCGAATATTAAAAACGTTTTTATTATAGC
>CAKRCL010000071.1 GCA_934307335.1 uncultured Dorea sp.
AATCCCTGTCCGGCAAGCGGACAGGGATCGGCCAGACATTTACTTTGACAAAGTGGAATTTACTTTGTCATTTGACCCAAGTTCTTATTTTTCAAAGTAAATGCAACCCCTCACATATATTTTTGTTGCATTTACTTTAGGAAATCATAGCAGTTGCATTTACTATGAAAAATAAATAGCTATATTCCCCTCTGGCATGGTATCATTCTTTTGCTGTACCCCGGTGTAAAGGAGAGAGGTACCGCTATGAATAAAAATAAACATTTACTTTCTGACGAAAGAATAAGAATTGAAGAGCTCTTGAAAGAAGGTCGTTCCTTCAAGGCAATCGCTAATGAACTGGGTAAAAGTCCTACCACTGTTTCCAGGGAAATCCGTTCCCATACTATTACTAAAAATGTAGGTTCTCCCGGCTGTCCCTATAATAACTGTAAGCACAGATTTTCGTGTACTTCCAGCTTTCTCTGCAAAGAATGTGCTTTCAGACGTTTTCGCTCTCACTGTAACCAGTGTAAACTTTGTAATTCTGTATGTTCCCGGTATGTCCCTGATTCCTGCCGCCTGCTGAGGAAACCTCCCTATGTTTGTAATGGCTGTCCAAAACGTAACCGCTCCTGTACTTTACAGAAGCATCTCTATGATCCTGTTTCTGCGCAAAAGCAGTATGAAGAGAAACTGTCTGAAGCCAGATCAGGTATTTCCCTGACAGAAGATGATATTGCCCACCTGAACGGCATTGTTTCCCCTCTTTTGAAAAAGAAGCAGTCCCTGCATCATATTTGTGTTAACCATCCGGATTCGGTTATGGTGAGTGAAAGTACTATGTACCGTCTTATAGATTATGGCCTTTTTGATGCAAAAAACATTGATCTTCCAAGAAAAGTCCGTTATGCACGCCGAAAGAGAAAGAAAGTATACAAAGTAGATAAGAGCTGCCGTCTGGGGCGTACCTATGCTGATTACCAGCTTTATATCCGGGAGCATCCTGATCTGCCGGTTACACAGATAGATTCTGTGGAAGGTCGTAAAGGTGGAAAGGTTCTTCTTACCATTCATTTCGTAAAAGCTGAATTCATGCTTGCTTATCTCAGAGACCACAATGATTCCCAATCTGTCATTGATGTGTTTGAACAGCTTTATTTTGAATTGCGTCCGGACAGATTTATGTCACTAATGCCAGTCCTTTTAGGTGATAATGGAAGCGAATTTTCCAATCCCAAAGCTTTGGAATCCGACAGGCAGGGAAACCACCGGACAAAGGTCTTTTATTGTGATGCATCTGCCCCACATCAGAAGGGCTCTGCTGAAAGGAACCATGAATTCATCCGCATGTTCATTCCCAAAGGAACTCCCATGGATGATTTCTCTCAGGATGATATTTCGGTAATGATGAATCACATTAATTCCTATGGCCGTTCCAGTTTAGGAGATAAGTCACCTTACGAAGTGATGGAATTTTTGTATGGTCCGGAAATTTTAAAACTCCTTGGATGTACCAGGATCTCTCCGGATGATGTAACCCTCAGTCCTTCCGTTTTCAAGAAAGAAGGTGAGCAAAAATGAGCCGCCCACTTTCGCCTATAGAACGTATGGTCCTACATGACAGACTTCTGGAGTTTGAAACTTTAGTTCCTATGACAGTTTCCGAGAGAAGTGCCCTGCGACGCTGGGTAAAAGGTGGACACGATATCAATAGCAATCCATGGAATTTTTATGATGCTGATGGATGGGAAATGAGCTATCTGGAGGCTTTCAGAATGGATCTTGCAGAATATGAATTAATAAAACAGATGGCAGAAGAAAGATAGTCCCCACGAATCGCTTCTGCCATCCACACACCGGGATACAGCTTCATACACTCTTATCAGGGGTGGCTTTTACTATGAAAAATTTTTCATATAAAAAT
This sequence comes from uncultured Dorea sp., assembly GCA_934307335.1. Taxonomy (GTDB): domain Bacteria; phylum Bacillota; class Clostridia; order Lachnospirales; family Lachnospiraceae; genus Dorea. Next base: position 1,907 of record CAKRCL010000071.1, read on the forward strand.
CACTTCCGGGCGGTTATGCCCTTTTTTAAGCTGTATTCCTTGAAACAAGACTTATTTTACGCTAAAAAGCATAAAAAATCATCCCTTTTTTGTATTTTTAGCAAAAGGGATGATTCACAACTGCATTTACTATGAGAAAGTGGCATTTCGAAAAAAAATCAAGCTTAATAAAACAGATGGCAGAAGAAAGATAGTCCCCACGAATCGCTTCTGCCATCCACACACCGGGATACAGCTTCATACACTCTTATCAGGGGTGGCTTTTACTATGAAAAATTTTTCATATAAAAATCACTTCCGGGCGGTTATGCCCTTTTTTAAGCTGTATCCCTGGAAACAAGACTTATTTTACGCTAAAAAGCATAAAAAATCATCCCTTTTTTGTGTTTTTAACAAAAGGGATGATTCACAACTGCATTTACTATGAGAAAGTGGCATTTCGAAAAAAAATCAAGCTTCAAGCACAAGTACATCATTTTCTCAATTGTCTCAATTGTCAAAGTAAATTCCGGGTGCTCTAACACAAAGGCTGAAGTAACTTTGGCAAATCCTTACTCTCAAGTACATCATCCAAAGTAAGATGTTTATACAAAGTATCTCCGCTCATAACATCAATTGACGAATGACCTCCGGGATAATGATCTATGATCTCAACAATACCATCGAGGATTTCTTCCTTGTCAGAACCATGATATCTGATCTTGAACTTCACATGATCGCCAACCGCATAATTGCGGATATCCATTTTCGGATCCGGCAGTTTCTCAGGCTCTCCGTTACCGTCTGCGTATCCCCACTGCTTTGTTACCGTATCTACCCAGATAAACCTCTGGTCTCCGATAGGATCTCCATTGCGATAAGTCGAGAAATTATCTACGGTGACTACTTCTCCAAAGTAATCTGTTTTCCGAACCGGTGTATGTCCCACAACCTGCAGATATCCTTTGGGGTACATTTCAATCCTGCCATCCTGCGGTCTTGCCCAGATCGGTGAGGCATCACACCATAATTCATCTCTTCGGAAGCCATTAATCTTTTCAAGAAGATCATCTATATCACCGCTGAGATCCGGAAGAAAATGAGAAACAAACACTTCCGTCAATCCAGCATGACTAAAAAGAACATTATCAAGCCGATGGATATAAGCAATATTACCTGCCGGGATAATCTTTTCAAGCTTTGATAATCCTTCGAGCACTACCAGTCTTGCATAATCAGAATACCCCGACTCGCGCGCCCCCCAAATGTAGCTCACATCATGATTTCCATAACAGAGTAGAAAGTTCGGATGTCGATTTATGAATCTTTCAAGCGCATCATATGTCTCCGAATACAATCCTAGATTCTTTTCCTGATCCCAGTCATCTACGAGATCTCCCAGACAGACGATTTTGTCATATTCACTTCGAGAAAAGAGCTCTTCAGCCTTGTCGAACATCCAAGGCTTCAAATGGACATCCGGGATTACAAAAACCTTACTCATTACGTATCATCTACCCTTCCACATCACTCTCTTACTCTTAAATAAATATAGCAGAAAGTCTTCCTGCAACCTCTTCTGTAGTTACTCCATAGTTGATCAGTGTGTTAACATCAAACGGATCATTTTCCAACCTTGAAATAAAATCTGTAATATCTTTTAAAACAGCAGCCGGTAATCCTTCGGTTCTTTCCACTTCCATTTCAACGATTATCCTCAAAACATCTTTTTTATGCTTCTTGAATTCCGAAGAGTGAACCTCTTCTCCTGCGTCTCTTTTAGCTTTAAGATCCATGTAAGCCTTGGCCTTAAACAGGATCAGGTATTCAGGTCTCAAAACAGATAGTCCGTCTATCACGGTTCTCCCTTTCAGCAAAACACTGTAATAATCTTCATTTAGAAGAATTCCTGATAGGCTGGCGATATCGTCATCAATATGTATCGGTGTAAGCACATTCGGCTCACGAAGCGGAAACTCAGTTCTGGCAAACAGCTCGATCATCTTTGGGTATGAAGGATCCTTAGGTTCAGTAAATCGGAAAAACTGAGGTTTCCCGGAAGTAGTATTGCAATTCTCATATCCGCCCTCATCGATAAATTTCCAAAACTTTTCACCAAACTCGGGAGATAGTGCTTCCACTATCAGCACCATATCCAGATCTTTAGTCGCTCTAAATGTTGCATCATTGCTTGTAAACACGATATCACAAGCAGCTCCACCAATAAGAACATACTTGTCAGTATCATCCGCAAAATAATCTCTGAAAACATTAAGTCCTGTTACCATACATACTCCTTTAGCATCTCATTTACTGATGCCTCCACCCTCTCATCGTCCATTTCTTCACTGATAGAAAGCATTACACTTAAGGGATCCTGAACATCTTTTTTTATCTTGTCAATAATATAGCCAAGTTCGAAAACACGGCATCCAATATCTTCGCCTCGTCCTACCTGCTTCATATCCCTAATACCGGATGATGCAATTCCCTTCTTCTCGATCGCATAAGTTGGATAATTGTTATCAGCAAGCATGGAATACTCTGAAAGGGCAGATATTCCTGCCTTTACAGGCAGCTTTACATCCTCTTTCAGTTCAAACACTTTTATGACCGGGTTTCTCATTAACGGGCGGAACCGTTCCCAAGCTTCTTTATCACCTTTGCGGATCGTAATGGTACGGCGCCGATTCCGAATCTCTATGGTTCCTATATCCATATATTCCATCTCGTCAAAGCTCTTGCTTATAGCCATTTTGGATACATCAAGATGCTCCGCCAATTTAGAAACGGTATCATGGTCATACCCTTCATATAATCCTTGGAGCAGTATGCGTTGTGTCAAGAAAGAAATCTGATGAACCGGTTTGAGTTCTCTTTGTTTCTTTCCCAAAAGAAGCCCCATAAACGGAAGGTACACAGTATCATTACGGATCACGAAAGGAATTCCCTCCTCCGTCATCTTATCCTTTGAGTAGAGCGAAGCTTTTTCCAAAAATACTGCAACATTCATTTGCTGTTTTTGTTCCAAAAAAGCTCGATTCTTCCTGATTTGGCTAAGCCTTACATTCGTTTGGGGCTGCAAGGCTATCCATTCAACTCCGCCTGAGTTTACTTTGTAAATAACATAAGTCCCTTTAAATAAAAGCGGGAGATGATCATATAATTCTGTAGCCTCGACTAATTTAATATCCATATGAAGCATTTCAGTAAGATATTTTTCCATAATGCATCCTTTTTAATTTGTAAACCATTTTTATTTACAAATCAAATATAGCATACTGATTAGAATAAATCAATTAAAATCGCGGCTTGCTTCGTAAAGGCACGGTTCATACAATATTGTGATCATCTATATTCACCTGCTCTCCAAGTATGTCTGTCACTGGGATCCAACATTTGCCGAATATCTGGCAAAGAAACGAGCCGAAGGCAAACATTACAATATTGCCATATCCCATGCTGTCAAAAAGCTGGTCAGAGTTATTTACCATCTCGAGAAAACCAACCAGCAATACATTAAAGCCGCTTAAGTTTTTCTAATTCTATACTCCTTTTTTGAGCACCTGCAACGATGCTCTTTTTGTCATGCAGTTTTCAAGGTACAAAGAAATCTAACCGAGTTCAAAATATATCTAAAATACATTTCCGTACTTTATTCAAAAAATATCATTTTGAGGCTTGACTTTTAATAGTTAGTCTACTTGATATCGATCACTACGAATAAAATGGTAAGCGCTCAATAAAATAGTGCCTACCAAATAAATTGAGGATGGCGTATAATACCATCCCCAACAATAGTTACTTA
>CAKRCL010000072.1 GCA_934307335.1 uncultured Dorea sp.
TCCTCCTAGTTTTCCTTTATCACTTGTCCATTCTGGACATGAAATACTTTATTGACCTCAAATCTATGATTTACAAATTCATCTACCCCGGTACAGGTGATGAGTGTCTGTATATCATGAATACTATCTAACAAATAGTTTTGCCGGTGTTTGTCAAGTTCAGACAAAACATCGTCAAGTAAAAGAACCGGTGTATCTCCGATCACTCGTTTCACTAACTCGATCTCAGATAATTTCAGCGACAGCGCTGCAGTTCTTTGCTGTCCCTGAGATCCAAATCTGCGAATATCCAAATCTCCGACCATAAAACACACATCATCCCTGTGCGGTCCGACCGATGTACTCTTCATTCGTATATCCCGCTGACGGTTCATCATAAGTGCCTGCTCCAGAGGGACATTTTTCGTACTTGGCTCATAGATCAGACGGATTTCTTCTTTTTCTCCGGTCAGTTTTCTATGTATCCCGGCAACAATTTCATTCATCTCTTCGATGAACTGCTTTCGTCTCTCGATAATTGCATTACCATATTGGACAAGCTGAAGATCCCAGATTTCCAGAGTCTCCATCATGTCCGGACGATGTGCACTGTCTTTTAATAAATGATTTCTCTGATTTACGATCCGACTATAATTAGATAAATGATTAAAATATACTTTGTCAAGCTGTGACAGCTCTAAATCTATAAATTTTCTTCTTCCCGCCGGACCATTTTTAATGATATTCAAGTCCTCCGGCGAAAAAAATACAAGATTTACAATTCCAAATAATTCTCCGGCTTTTCTGATCGGAATTTTATTGATGGCAACCCCTTTCGGCCGATTCTTTTTCAGATGCATATCGATCTGATCCTGAATCCCCCTTTTTTCCACCACAACTTCAATATGAGCTTCCTCTGCCGAGAAGCGGATCATATCCCGGTCTTTACTTCCTCTGTGAGACTTCGTCGTCCCGGACAGATAGACCGCCTCAAGAATATTCGTCTTACCCTGAGCGTTGTCGCCATAGAAAATATTCGTGTTGTCATCAAATTCCAGATTCAAAAAATCATAATTTCTAAAATTTTTCAGTTTCAAAGATTTAATCTTCAATTTTGATTTCTTCTCCGCCAAATGATACAACATCTCCGCCGTATAATTTTCTTCCACGGCGAGTGTCGATTTCTCCATTTACAGATACCTGTCCGTTCTGAATCACATCTTTGGCCTCAACACCTGATTCTACAAGACCGGCAGCTTTTAAAGCCTGACCTAACTTAATAAATTCGTCACGCAGTTTAATGATTTCCATAGTCTCTCCTCTTTTCAGTGAGCTTTTTTGTTTATTTGTGCATATTTTCGTAAAATGAATAATATACACGGCTTTTTCTGCATATTATTCAGATTTATAAATAATTATACATATTTTTTATATATTTGCATTGAAATTTACAGGTAAGATCAAATAGATATAACTTTCGTTATCATCTTTGATAAAACATGGTGCTTTTGCATTCATCAAATACAAAGTAACTTCTTCATCGTCAATTACACGCAATGCGTCCATAAGGAATTTCGGATTGAATCCGATCAAAAGATCTTTTCCTTCTTTGGAAATTATAATTTCTTCATTCATGGAACCAATCTGAGATTTAATTTTCAATTCCATCACTTCATCACCGATATCGATAATGATTGGTTTCTTATCTCCTTCTTTGATGAGAAGAGTTGCACGATCAATACAACTTAAAAATTCTCTTTTGTTAATTCTTACTTTTGTATCATAATCACTGGATAACATCTGGTCAATTTTGAAATATTCACCTTCGATCAGACGAGACACAACGATTGTATTATCAAATTCAAATACAATGTGATTATTCGTATATGAAATTTCAACCATGCTTTCAACTTCACCGGATAAAATCTTGCTGATTTCAATCAAAGTTTTTCCCGGTACGACCATTTTATAGTCTCTGACCTGATCTTTCAACTCGATTTTTCGGATTGAAATACGATGTCCATCCAAAGAAGCGACACGTAAAACGTTATCTTTAATCTCAAATAATTCTCCAGTCATTAATTTGTTGCTTTCATTATCAGCAATAGAGAAAATTGTCTGTCGAATTACTTCTTTCAATGTAAACTGAGAGATTTCTATAGAATCATCCTTTTCAATTACTGGCAGATAGGAGAATTCTTCTCCGGGTTTTCCTGAAATATCGAATTTTGCTTTCTCACAAACAATTGTTGTCTGAAGTTTGTCATCTGTTTCTATAGAAACTTCATTATCCGGAAGTTTGCGGACAATCTCGGAAAAAATCTTTGCATCAATCGCGATCATACCACGATCAAGAATGTCTCCGGCAATCTCTGTCTGGATACCAAGTTCCATATCATTCGCTGTCAACTTAATAATGTCGGTAGTGGCATCAATTAAGATACATTCTAAAATAGGCATTGTTGTTTTTCCCGGTACAGCTTTTGAAACAATGTTAACTCCTTTTACAAGGTCTGATTTATTACATATAATCTTCATATGTGTAAAACTCCTTTCCCACGGTGCGCATATATAGAAATAAATAAATTTATTCCGCCTTATCCGCCTTAGGGGCTGTGGATAAGAGGAAAACCCTTGCGAGCCCAGTAAACTCAGGCGTTTCGCAGTTGGATAAGTCTGTGTAAATTTGCTGGAAATCGTGTGGGATTGCATTGGAAAACTTTTTTGTGACTTTGCCCAAATGTGAGTAAAAAATTACTTCTCCACACACGATCCAGAGTTTTCGGCGAATTTTCCACGACTTGTCCACAGACTATCCACATAGTTGTCCCAAGGTGTGGATAATGTGGATAAAATGTGGATAACTATATGGAAAAACCTAAGCCGGGTTGATTTTCTTCTTTATAATATTGATTGTATTGGCCATAGTTTCGTCAGCCTCAATCTCATCAGCTATCTTTTCTACTCCATATTTAATCGTAGAGTGATCCTTACCGCCAAGAACAGCACCGATTCCTTTCAGGGCAGTATCAGTCATATTACGCATCAGATACATACAGATCTGTCTTGGCACAGCAATCTCTGCATTACGCTTATTACTCTTAAGGTCAGCAACACTGATACCAAAATGATCCGCAACGATATCGAGAATCAGTTCCGGTGTTACTTCTCTTCGGTTATCAGAAGAAATGATATCCTTCAAAGCTTCTGCAGCAAGAGCAATATCAATTGGATTCTTATTATTATTGAGTTTGTAAAGGGCGATCAGTTTGTTTAGTGAACCTTCCAGCTCACGAATGTTTGATTTGACATTGGATGCAATATAATCCAGTACGTCGTTCTTGATATTATACTTTTCAAGATGGTCAAGTTCGATCTTCTTCTGAAGAATGGCCATACGTGTCTCGTAATCAGGAGAGGAGATATCAGCAATAAGACCCCACTCAAAACGTGTGCGGAGTCTGGCTTCCAGCGTCTCAATATCTTTCGGCGGTTTATCACTGGAGATGATGATCTGCTTACCAAGCGTATGAAGATGATTGAAAGTATGGAAAAATTCTTCCTGTGTACTTTCTTTTCCTATTATAAACTGAATATCATCGATCAACAAAACATCGATGTTCCTGTACTTGTCACGGAAGTTCTGCATAGCAGATTCATTGCCGGCGGTCTTACCGTTCCTAAGAGCATCGATCAGTTCATTGGTAAATGTCTCACTGGTTACATATAATACTTTTTTCTTCGGATTCTTGTCCAAAATGAAGTGTGCAACGGAATGCATCAAATGGGTCTTGCCAAGTCCAACACCTCCATATAAAAACAGGGGATTATATACTTCACCCGGAGATTCGGCAACAGCAAGTGAAGCTGCATGAGCGAAGTTGTTATTTCCGCCTACAACAAAAGTGTCAAAAGTATATTTTGGATTCAATCCGGCCTTCTCGGCTAAGGATTTCGTCTTTTTCTTTTGACTGGTTTCAATTATTGAAGAAGCAGTATTATTATGAGATTCTACAAGATTCTCATCTTCTTCGGCTATTAATTTTAATTCGTACTCTTTGCCTGTAAGTTCTGCGATAATTACTTTCAGAGGTATGGAATACTTTTTCGTGATATACTCCACGCTCAGATTTTCGTTATTGACCAATATATATACGGTATCGTCGATGACACTGTATACTTCCAGAGGTTTGATCCATGTATTGAAAGATACAGAAGAAAGTTCATGTTCGACTCTTAATTGCTCAATAATCTCAGGCCATTTTTCTTTCACTTCGTTCATTTTAAACAAACTCCTACTTCCCAAGTCTACTCTTTTTCTATTCTACATCAAAATAAAAATTTAAGCAATAAAAAGTAAAAAAATAGTCGTTAGTGCTTGACGGATGAAAATTTTTTTAATATAATCAAAACTGATGTCTTAAGAAAAAATGTGGGGGATAATCCCTTGAAAAATATAAGGAGGTGGATATCTATGAAAATGACATTCCAGCCAAAAAAGAGACAAAGATCTAAAGTACATGGTTTCAGATCAAGAATGAGCACTGCAGGCGGAAGAAAAGTACTTGCAGCAAGAAGAGCAAAAGGAAGAAAGAAATTATCAGCGTAGGCCGCATATATGTGGCCTTTTCTTCTTTTAAAAAGTAGGAGATCAAGGCATGAAATATTCCGAATCATTAAAAAAACATAGAGATTTCCAGCATGTTTATAAAAAAGGAAGTTCCTATGCAAATAAATATCTTGTTATGTATGTGTTAGAGAACCAGACAGAAGGAAATCGATTGGGAATATCTGTAAGTAAAAAAGTGGGAAACAGCATCGTAAGACACCGTTTAACAAGGTTGATCCGAGAAAGTTACCGGCTACAAGAAGACATGTTCAGCAGTGGAAAAGATATAGTAGTTATTGCAAGAGGTGCAGCTAAGGGTAAGAATTACCGCGACATAGAGAGCGCACTGATCCACCTGGCACGTCTTCATAATATATATAAGGGGTAATTGCGCCATGAAAAGGATTCTGCTGGGTATGATCAGATTCTATCAAAAGTATTTATCAGGAGCGAAGGGATATTCTTCTTGTAAGTATTATCCGACCTGTTCCAGATATGCGATAGAAGCAATTGAAAAGTATGGAGCCTTTAAGGGAGGCATTCTTGCTGCCTGGAGAATCTTGCGTTGCAATCCTTTTTCAAAAGGAGGATATGACCCTGTTCCTTAAAAAGAATTACAAAATCCGATGGAGGAAAAAGAGATGGTAGGAAGTTTACTAAGTGCAGCAAACTGGCCGATTGTCGGACAGATCTGCTGGGTATTAGGTAAAGTCATGAATTTTATCTATACGATGTTAGATAGCGCACTTCCAAGTGACACAGGTCTGGTTGGTATATCTATTATCCTGTATACGATTCTTGTATATACCCTGATGCTGCCGATGACAATTAATCAGCAGAGATCATCCAAGATGCAGGCCGTTGTACAGCCGGAAGTCATGGCTATCCAGAAGAAGTACAAGAACAAAAAAGACCAGGCTTCAATGCTGAAGCAGCAGGAAGAGATACAGCAGGTGTATGACAAGTATGGCGTATCTATGATGGGCGGATGCCTTCCGTTACTGATCCAGATGCCATTCCTGTTCGCGTTGTATCCGGTCATTTACAATATTTCTAATTACGTACCAGATATTACAGC
>CAKRCL010000073.1 GCA_934307335.1 uncultured Dorea sp.
AGACATAAAAATATGCTCCTCATATGATAGATTTTTGGATATTTCCATTGTCTACCATATGGGGAGCATATCAAAACACGGTGTTTTCAGACTTATGATTTTCCTCAAAAAATTCACTTCAAATCAAGATATTCAAAATTTTGTTCGGGATTTGTTGCTAATTCATCTCATTTTTTGTTTTAGGAAACTTTCACAAACTACGATAAAATGTATTTCTATATTTTGCAAGGTTTTTCCCTTGATACCCTCTCCCTTGTGTGCTACGATAAACAAGCGTTACTTTTTAACTACATTTAAATAAGAAACAGGAGATTTTACAAATGAAATTTTTAAAACAATTCGGGATTATTCTTGTACTTTCTTTCATCGGAGAATTGTTGAACCACGTACTTCCTCTTCCGGTTCCTGCCAGCATCTACGGAATTATCCTAATGTTCCTCTGTCTGAAATCTGGCTTTCTTCCACTATCAGAAGTAGAGGAAACCGGACGTTTTTTAATCGAGATTATGCCACTAATGTTCATCCCTGCAGCAGTCGGTCTATTGGAAGCCTGGAACATCATTCACTCCGTATGGCTTCAATACTTGATTGTCACCACCATTTCCACTGTATTTGTTATGGTAGTATCCGGTAAAGCAACACAACTTATGATTCGTCACTCTGCACCTAAAACAGAAGAACTGAAATCCGATTCCGATCCTGATATGAAAGGAGAATGCGATTATGGAATTTTTTAACAACTCTGTCTTTTTTGGGGTACTGTTAAGCCTTCTCGCCTACGGTATTGGCGCATTATTAAAACAGAAATTCAAACTTGCCATTTTCAATCCGCTCCTTATCGCAGTAATGATAGTAATTGCTGTTTTAGCAGTTTCCGGAATTGATTATAAGGTATATAATGAAGGAGCGAAATACATTTCTTATCTGCTCACACCAGCTACAATCTGCCTTGCTATTCCGCTTTATGAACAGTTCGAATTATTGAAATCCAACTGGAAGGCAATTGCTGTCGGTATTTTCAGTGGTGTACTTGCAAGCCTTGGATGCATTCTTGCCATGGCAGTCCTATTTGGATTTACGCATCAGGAATATGTATCATTTCTTCCAAAATCTATCACAACCGCAATTGGAATGGGTGTATCAGAAGAACTTGGAGGATACGTTTCAATCACCGTTGCCGTCATTGTATTGACAGGTGTGCTTGGAAATATGTGTGCAGAAAGTGTATGTAAACTTTTCAAAATTGAAGAACCAATTGCAAAAGGTATTGCCATCGGCACTGCTTCCCACGCAATCGGTACCTCAAAAGCTATGGAACTTGGTGACATTGAAGGTGCTATGAGTAGTCTATCTATCGTAGTATCCGGACTTATCACGGTAATCGGTGCATCTATATTTGCACAGTTTATGTAATACATTAGAATCACATTTGCATAATTTACGTCATACATCAAGCCACGAAAATGTATTGCACATAACTATTCATAATATTTTAAAGTAACAACAAAAAGGAGAACCCCTATGCCAGTATTTGATTTTAGCAACCCGGAATCAACCACTACTACAGCTGAAGCTACTTATACGACTTTTCACTCAGATAAAAATGTTGCCACCCCAGACGATCCTATTCTTATTCTGGATAACAGGTCTCGTCAGTGGAATCATCATTCTTGCGGTTTATTTACAAATCCCAGTAAACGTACTGAATTTGAATTTGACGAGAAAGATGGTATCATCAGTGCCAGTATTCTTCAGATTGATTCTCGTTTCGTAAGTCTGATCAAATGGCTTGGTGAGAATCACATCAATGTTCGACTGTCTGGTGCAAACCGCCCAGACGGTTATGCCGTTTATAAGATTCGTGAAATCGCTTATGGTGGTGCAACTAAGTTATCTGCTGAAGATGGTTTTCTTCAATTTATGATGGACCGACTTTTCTCCAGCAGTGCTCCGATAGATGAAGCTCCCACAGACGAAGAAGCAGAATCCGGAGATGATATGAAGCTCACAAGTATCCAAAGTATTACGGATTTTATCACTTGTGCCGGAAGAACACTTCCAGACAATATACGCCTGTGGGCAAGACGCAATCTGGCAGTTGCAAAATCCCACGAAGTATCCCCGGAAGAACGACGTCATGCACAGCGTGCGCTTTCAATTATGATGAATATCCAGTGGAAAACTGATTATTTTGAATCAATTGATCCGGATGAAGCAAGACGTATTTTAGATGAAGAGCTCTATGGCATGGAACGCGTAAAACAGCGTATTATAGAAACGATTATCCAGATTAATCGTACTCATACCCTCCCAGCTTATGGACTCCTCCTTGTAGGTCCTGCCGGAACCGGTAAATCCCAAATTGCCTACGCCGTTGCAAGAATCTTAAAACTGCCTTGGACAACTCTGGATATGAGTTCCATCAATGACCCGGAACAATTGACCGGAAGTTCCCGCATCTATGCGAATGCAAAGACTGGTATTATCATGGACGCATTTGCCATGGCCGGTGAATCAAATCTAGTCTTCATCATTAACGAACTTGATAAAGCTGCTTCTGGTAAAGGAAATGGAAATCCGGCGGATGTACTGTTGACACTGTTAGATAACCTCGGATTTACAGATAACTACATTGAATGTATGATTCCGACCTCTGGCGTTTATCCAATTGCAACAGCCAATGATAAATCCCAGATCAGTGCACCTTTGATGTCACGTTTTGCTGTTATTGATATCCCGGATTATACACCAGAAGAGAAGAAAGTTATCTTCTCTAAATTTGCACTTCCAAAGATTTTAAAACGTATGAGTTTAAAAGAAAGCGAATGTATCGTATCATCTGAGGCTCTGGACGCTATTATTGAAAAATTTTCAAACACCACCGGCATTCGTGATTTAGAACAGGCAGCTGAACACATTGCTGCAAATGCACTGTATCAAATCGAAGTTAATCATGTGTCATCTGTCACATTTGACGCACCTATGGTTCAAGAATTATTTGATTAAAACATATAATTTAATTTCCACTTATCAAAGTGGGCGTTTTCTCAACTAAAATAAAAATCTGTAATACTACATATCAGAATCGACTAATTCTGCAGTATTACAGATTTTTTATTTTACTTTATTATCTCTTCCGGCGAATCAAACCATAAAACGTCAATACTATCGCTACTGGACACATCACTCTCAAAATCGGAAGTGACACCTTTAAAATTGTATTAAGGCCCGCACAAGAAACTACAAAACTAAATATTGCAAAAACTAGCAGCCATTTTAAATACGATATCTTCGGGACTAACTCATGAAAATACGATGAACAACAACATAACAGACCTACGCACACATTAAAACATGCAATAAAAAAGATAATACCAATCAAAACCTTTCCATACATTCCAAAACACTCATAAACTGCATAAGTCAAAATCTGCGTCCCATTCTCCACATTTTCAATATGACTACCACACAAAACTCCAATATATGCTGTTGCACTATATACAATACCAAGCAAAACCCCCGCACTGATTCCAGCCAAAATTGTCTCTTTTGCTACATTTTTCCGATTCTTCACTCCGAAATCCTCAATATTCATAGCAATCACCGCACCAAAATTAAATGCCGCCAAAATATCCATCGTCTGATATCCTGCAACAAATCCTTGATTTAATGCATGTCCGCGGTAATTGGCATCTGCCTGAGCATAAACTGCCGGGAATTTTACTATCACACCAACAAATATAACTGCAATCAAAATAAGCAGAAGCGGCGTCATAATTTTTCCAAGTAAATCTTTAAGACTGGTTGGCTTTCGTGCTGCGAAAAGTGCAATCGCGAAAAACATAAATGAATACCCACAACGCATGAATAACAACATCTGCCCACTGACTCCGTCAGCTAAAAATGGAACAACTGCCATCTCAAAGCTGGTAGATGCTGTCCTCGGAATTGCTATAAATGGTCCAATTAGAAGATGAATCAACACCGCATATATAACTGCAAATGCCGGATGGATACTTCCCGCAAGATTCTTTAATCCGTCATGCTTCGCCACAGACATAACCGCCAACACCGGAAGCACCACTGCTGTCAAAATCATTCCAAGCATTGCCAGAAGTGTACTGCTACCAGCTTCTGCTCCCAAAAATGGTGGAAATATCAGATTTCCCGCTCCAAAAAACATAGAAAAAAGCGTGAATCCCATCACGCATCTTTTTTTCATAGATAAGCTCTTCATAGATTTTATAATCTCCTTAATTTTTCAAACTTAAACAAGAGTATAACATAATTATATTTATTTTTCTCGCAAAAATTTTAGCAACCCACTACAACCTTCCAAAACATCTTCATAAGTCTTATCAAAATTCCCAGTATACCATGGATCTGCAATATCCATACCACCCCGGTCTGTATAATCCAAAAGCATGGAAACTTTTCTTTTTGCATCTGTACCAATAATACGCATAATATTGCGAATATTCCATGTATCCATACCAATGATATAATCGAATTCTTCATAGTCTCTGATCGTCATCTGACGCGCTCTATGGTCCCCACACGGAATACCAACTTCCTTTAATTTATCTCTCGTACCACGATGTACACCATTACCGATTTCTTCACGACTGGTTGCTGCCGAATCGATGTAGAACTCATCTGAGAGCCCCTCCTGAATTATTAAATATTTCATTACATATTCTGCCATGGTGGAACGGCAAATATTGCCGTGGCAGATGAAGAGTACTTTTATCATTGTTGCATAACCTCGCATTTCTTAGTTTTTCTTGGTATTTCGGGCTTTGTAAGCCTTTGTAAATTTTTGTTTTCTGGCATAACCTGGTTTATTTTCGCATAATATCGTCAGCAAAAGGTGTAAAATAAGGTGTATGTTTTTCTATTTTACACCTTGCTATTATCAATTAAAAATCGTAATTACACAACCTTGATCCGGGCAACCTCTTCCCGGGCATCCTCAAGATTTACATGCGTATATGTATTCAGCGTTACGCTGATGTCTGAGTGTCCCATCAAATATTGCAATGCTTTTGGATTCATTCCGGATTTTGCCATATTTGAGCAATAGGTATGCCGACATACATGCGGGGTGATGACAGGCATCTGTACTTTGTAAGTATTATTATACTTCTGAATGATGTGTTGAAAATAATGCTCCCAGTGCAGGGA
>CAKRCL010000074.1 GCA_934307335.1 uncultured Dorea sp.
AACAAATCAAAGAAATGTGAGGTACTAAGTATGGTAACAATTTTATCTGGTGTAGGTTTACTACTCGTCACTCTGGCAGTCTTCTCTCTGTTTAGTCTGAAGATGCCAAAAGGATCTCTTGCAATGGGCGGCATGGCCGATGCAGCAGTTGCAACTTTCCTTGTAGAAGCAATTCATAAATATATTTCCGGTGATCTGATTGGTATCACGTTCTTACGTGAGGTTGGAGATATTTCCGGAAGCATGGGCGGTGTTGCCGCAGCTACTCTTGTTCCAATTGCAATGGGTGCTAACCCGTTATTTGCAGTTGTAGCCGGTGTTGCTGTTGGTGGATTCGGAATCCTTCCTGGATTTATCGCAGGTTATGTCATTGGATTCATCGCTCCGATTATTGAGAAGAAACTTCCTGTTGGAATTAACATTATTGCAGGAGCACTTGTAATTGCTCCAGTTGCCCGTATTATTGTAACAGTTGTTGATCCTGGTGTAACATGGATTCTGTCACACATTGGTGCTACTATTTCTGCTGCTACAGATCAGTCTCCAATCGTTATGGGATTCCTGTTAGGTGGAATGATGAAGATGATTTGTACATCACCGCTTAGTTCCATGGCGCTTACAGCTATGTTAGGACTGACCGGTCTTCCAATGGGTATCGCGGCTATTGCATGTTTTGGTGGATCCTTTACAAACGGACTTGTATTCCACAAGCTGAAACTTGGTAACAAAGGTAATGTGATCGGCGTTATGCTCGAGCCATTAACACAGGCTCCAATCGTTACTTCTAACCCGATTCCGATTTATGGTTCCAACTTCTTCGGAGGTGGATTTGCCGGAATTTCAGCAGCAGTATTCCACATTGTGAACGATGCACCTGGTACAGCATCTCCAATCCCTGGACTGTTAGCACCATTTGCATTTAACCCAGTTCAGAATGTATTATTTGCTCTTCTGTTCGCAGCTATCGGCGGAAGTGTTGCAGGACTCGTTGGTGGAACAATTTTCAAACACATTCGTATGAAAAACGGTACTTACGAGAAAGCATCCGAGGCAGCCGAAGCGATGGCAGAAGCAGAGCTTGAGCCTGGAATGTAGTATCGAACTCTCATCGATATCAACATTGATACATTTTAAAAGATGCGCTGATGAAGCGCATCTTTTTTACTCTTTTTACTCTTCTGATTCTTGTCTTCTGAGAATATCGTATTGATCTGCCTGGCCGCCTTCCAGTTCAATATAAAGCATTTGTTTAGAGTGCGGAGCACTTTCTTGATCTTCTCCTTCTTCATTGACAATTCGTTTTACAATAACATCTACATTCTCACCGTTTGGTTTCATAATTTCAATCTTTTCGCCAACCGAGAATTTATTACGTTGTTCAATTCTACACCGTCCGTTGCAAATATCTCCAACAATTCCGAGATATGTGTATTCTTTTACATAAGTATTGCTGTCATAAATCTGCGTTTCTTCTGTTGGTTTTCCAAAATAAAATCCAGTTGTAAACTGACGATACGTACAATTTGATATCTGATCTTGATACCATGGCATATTGTCTCTATATTTCTGCGGATCCTCCAGATAGTCATCAATTGCTTTACGATACGTTCTTGCCACCGTTGCTACATAAAGAGCCGTTTTCATACGCCCCTCAATCTTAAAACTGTCAATTCCCGCATCAATCATCTCTGGAATATGTTCAATCATACAAAGATCTTTCGAGTTAAAAATATAAGTTCCACGTTCATTTTCATAAACCGGCATGTACTCGCCAGGTCTCTTCTCTTCTACAACAGAATATTTCCAACGGCAAGGGTGCGTACAAGCTCCCTGATTTGCGTCACGCCCGGTAAAGAAATTGCTGAGCAGACATCTTCCGGAATATGAAATACACATTGCACCATGAATAAAACTTTCAATTTCCATCTCAGCCGGAATCTTCTCTCGGATTTCCTTAATTTCCCTAAGTGATAGTTCTCTGGCTGATACAACACGGGATGCCCCTTGCTTCCACCAGAACTGATATGTGGCATAATTGGTGTTATTTGCCTGTGTGCTGACATGACGTTGAATCTTTGGACAAATCTCCTTTGCCATCTCAAATACACCAGGATCCGCGATTATAAGCGCATCCGGACCAATCTCTTTCAACTCTTTCAAATACTCTTCTACTCCCGGAAGATCATCATTGTGTGCTAAAATATTTACCGTCACATGTACTTTCACACCATGTGCATGAGCAAACTCCACACCTTTCTTCATATCTTCCATGGAAAAATTCTTTGCTTTTGCGCGAAGTCCAAATGCTTCTCCACCGATATAAACTGCATCAGCACCAAATATAACCGCAGTTTTTAACACTTCCAGACTGCTAGCAGGAATCAATAACTCTGGACGTTTCTGACTCATCTTTTCTTTTCTCCTTCTTATAAATTCTTTTTTATTTCGTTTCTTTTCACGCTCAATGCGACTCCATCTCCTAAAGGAAGTATCGATGTCTGTAACTGTTCATTATGCTTTAATTCATAAAGATACTCCCGCATTCGACTGTGAATCGTCCGATTTCGGCGTTCCACTGCAAAGCGAGATTCTATAATATCACCTTCCTGGAGCACATTATCTGACACAAGTACCCCATCTGCTTCCAAAAGGCGCAAAACCTCTGGCAGGTAGTGAATGTACTGCCCCTTTGCTGCATCCATAAATATGAGGTCATACGGTCCTTCCAGACCACGCATCACTTCCAGCGCATCTCCTTCAATCAATCTTATCTGTTCTTCTTTACCTGCACGTCTAAAATTCTCTCTGGCTATAGGGATTCTTTTATCATAATTCTCTATCGTCGTAATATGACCATCTTTCGGCATATACTCACTCATGAGTATCGAAGAAAATCCAACTGCAGTACCAACTTCCAATATACGCATCGGTTTTTTTATCATTAATAAAACTTTCAAAAAACTCTGCATTTCTTTTCGGATGATCGGTACACGATCCGCAATTGCTTCCTGCTCGATTGCCTCAATTACCGGGTTTTCCGGCACTTCCAAAGAACGGATATACGTCACCATCCTTTCATCAACAATCACTAAAATCACCTCTTTTCGCAATTTGGGACGTAGTACTTCTTCCAAGTACTACGTCCCCTGTTAAAAATTATACATCCATAATAATCGGCAAAATCATCGGTCGACGTTTTGTCTTCTTCCAAATAAATTCGTTCATTGTATCACGAATTACCAGCTTAATCTTGCTCCAGTCAGCATTACGCTGATGGTTCAGACAATCTTCTACTGCATCTGTCACGACTTGTCTTGCCTCTTCCATCAGATCCTCAGATTCACGCACATAAACAAATCCGCGAGAAACTATATCCGGTCCTGCCAGAAGCTGGTTGCTTCCGCGTTCCAAAGTAAGCACTACAATCATGATTCCATCTTCTGCCAGGTGCTGTCTGTCGCGAAGTACAATATTACCGACATCTCCAACACCTAATCCATCTACAAGAATTTCGCCTGTATGCACTTTATCTACAACTTTCGCCTCCTGCTCACTGACTTCCAGCACATCTCCGGAATGAAGCATAAATACATTATCCTTCGGAATTCCAAGAGATTTTGCAAGATTCGCATTCGCTTTTCTATGGCGATATTCTCCATGTACCGGCACTGCATATTTCGGCTTTACCAATGAATAGATCAGTTTTAATTCTTCCTGACACGCATGTCCGGACACATGTGCATCCTGGAAAATAACATTTGCACCCTTTTCAGATAACTCATTGATAACACGGGATACTGACTTTTCATTACCGGGAATTGGATTAGAACTTAAAATAACTGTATCTCCCGGCATAATTGTAACTTTCTTGTGAATGTCTGCTGCCATTCTGGAAAGTGCTGCCATAGACTCTCCCTGACTTCCTGTTGTGATCAACACTGTCTTCTCCGGTGGATAATTCTTAAGCTGATCAATCTCAATCATCGTATTTTCCGGAACACTTAAGTAGCCAAGTTCCTGAGCTACCTGAATGATATTGACCATACTTCGTCCTTCGACTACTACTTTACGTTCATACTTGCAAGCAGAGTTGATGATCTGCTGTACACGGTCTACATTAGACGCAAATGTTGCGATAATAATTCTTGTATTCTGATGTTCTGCAAATATATGATCAAAGGTAATACCAACTGTACGCTCAGACTGCGTAAAGCCTTTTCGCTCTGCATTGGTACTGTCTGACAGAAGTGCCAGCACGCCTTTCTTTCCAATTTCTGCAAATCTCTGCAGATCGATCGCATCTCCAAATACCGGTGTATAATCCACCTTAAAGTCTCCTGTATGCACAACGATTCCTGCCGGGGAATAGATTGCAAGCGCTGCAGCATCCTGGATACTATGATTTGTCTTAATAAATTCAATTCTAAATTTACCAAGATTAATTGACTGTCCATGTTTTACAACTTTTCTTCTGGTTGAACGAAGCATATTGTGCTCTGTGAGTTTCTTTTCAATAATTCCCATCGTAAGCTTTGTTGCATAGATTGGAATATTAACCTCACGCAAAATATAGCTGAGCGCGCCAATATGATCCTCATGACCATGCGTAATAATAAATCCTTTTACTTTTTCAATGTTATCCTTCAAATATGTGACATCCGGAATAACAAGGTCAATACCAAGCATACCATCTTCCGGGAATGCCAGACCACAATCCACCACAATAATACTGTCTTCATATTCGAAGGCAGTAATGTTCATTCCGATCTTCTCAAGTCCTCCAAGCGGAATGATACGCATACTTCCAATATTCTCTTTTTTCAAGTTTACACCTCCACGTAATTATAGGCCCCCAGTGTAACAAAGGGTCTATTTCTTATTCTTTCTGCACTCACTGCACTGTCCATAGAACTTTAATTCGTGGTCTAACACATGAAACCCTGTCTCTTCCTCGATATGACGCTCTAATTCATCTAACAAATCATCCTTAAAAGGCAGGACTTTTCCACATGTCTTACATATCAGATGGTGATGATGGTGCTTTCCTGTGCCATCCAGCGTCTCCCCGATCTCATAACGCACACATCCATCATCCAGATTAATACGATCCACCAATTGCATTTCCAGTAACAACTGCACTGT
>CAKRCL010000075.1 GCA_934307335.1 uncultured Dorea sp.
CCGGTAAGGGCAATCTGCAAGCCACAAATAATGCGGAAAATACAGCAAAATCAGCAAATAAAAAGAATCCAGATGATTTGGAAACCGTTTCTATGATGGAATTATACGATACCGCATATTCACCAAAACTGCCGATTATAGATGGACTTCTGTATAACGGAACTTATTTGTTTGTTGGTTCACCGAAAATTGGAAAATCATTCTTTATGGCACAGATTGGTTATCACATTAGTAAAGGACTTCCATTGTGGGGCTTTTCAGTCAGACAGGGAACGGTTCTGTACCTGGCATTGGAAGATGATTATGCAAGATTGCAAAAGCGGTTATCACAGATGTTTGGAATGGAAGGCAGTGAGAATTTTTATTTTGCTACAAAATCCAAATCACTCAATGACGGACTGGAAAGGCAGCTTGTAACGTTTGTGACAGAGCATAAAGATGCAAGATTGATTATCATTGATACTCTTCAGAAGGTTCGAGAGGTCGGTGGAGATAAATTCAGTTATGCCAGCGATTACGAGATTGTAACAAAGCTGAAAGCATTCAGTGATAAATATGGCATCTGTTTTCTGGTTGTGCATCATACAAGGAAAATGGAATCCTCAGATAGTTTTGATATGATTTCCGGTACGAATGGTCTACTGGGAGCTGCGGATGGAGCATTTGTTATGCAGAAAGAAAAGCGTACAGATAATAAAGCAGTTCTGGAAGTGGCAGGGCGTGACCAGCAGGATCAGAAACTGTGGTTGAACTTTAACCGGGAGAGATGTGTCTGGGAACTTACCAAGACAGAAACAGAACTTTGGAAAGAACCAGAAGATCCATTGTTGGAAAAAATCAAAGAACTTGTAACAGAAATTACGCCAGAGTGGGCAGGAACAGCAACAGAGCTTGTGGAAGTATTGCAGGTGGAAATGCAGCCGAACGCATTATCACGAAAATTAAATGTCAGCCTGGAACGATTGATTCTGGAATATGGAATCCAGTATAAAACAGAACGAGGACACGATGGAAGAAAAATTAGATTGACCTTTGTTGGAAAACAAGCGTGACGATATGTGACGGTTGTGACGGTATTTTATATAGCGTGTCGGTAGTGAAAATATCGTCACCATCGTCACGACCGTCACGGAAAGGAGAAACATGGAAAGAAAATCACAAGTGCAGATACCAAAAGATTTATTACTGGCATTGTTCCAGTACCATCTTGCCGGGAATGAGGAATATCTGTCGGAGATAGAAAAAGCATTGATGGAAAAATTAGACAGTATGGTAAAACGTCAGTTATATACAACATTCAAAACAGCACCAGCTGAGGAAGAACGGGAAAGGGCAAGGCAGAAATATTTGGATAAGTGTGGAATGCATGAGGACTTTCGATGGTAAAGGTTTTGCCTGATTACCTAATAACAGGAGCGTGGCACGCACCTGTAGATAGCAAACAAGGAGAAAGCCGGTAAGGTGCAGTCGGGAGTTGGCTGGCGAAGTAAGGAGATTTTCAAAAGGGGGCCCTGATTCAGGGCGTCCTTGCAGGAACGATAAATGAAGGGAGAATGACAAAATGAGAGAAGGAAGATTAGGTTACAACAGTTATAACAAGAGATATGGCTTATTATCATCAGACTTATGGATTGATACAGGATTTCACTGCGGAGAATGCCTGGAAGTATTAGTAGATGATCAATGGGTAAAAACCAGAATGGAAATGAATCCGGCGAGAGAATGGTATCTGGTTGGAACACCGTATTGCGGAGATTTGGAGTATGTACGGGCAAGGATACCGGAATAAAGCAGACAGGAAGAGCAATACCCGATTGGTTGTTAGTGATAAAAAATAAGCCCGGATACGGGCAGAAAAAGAGGGCGGATACGCCCAAAATGAAAAGCTAAATCCCAGTTATGGCAGGGACAGGAAGTATCTTACAAAGCCCTCGGCGTTTGAGAGCGAAATATACCCATCGCACAAATCAAAGATTTGTACTCAGGGTATTTCGCCCTGCCGGGAGCTGGTAACGCCGGAAACGGCAGTTGGTTCGTAAACGGATGTCGATGCATCCACTCACAAATGATATGGCAGAATTAACTTTGCCGAAAACAAGGAGGAAGTGCCTATCGGAAGAAATTCATTTATTCAAATGACAAAACTAAGCAATGTAAAAGGCAGAATCACTTATATATCCAGTCACGCAAAACAGGAAAATCTCTATGCAGTTTATGAAACTACAGACCGGAAATTCTGGAGGGAACTTGCAAAATGTAATCAGGAAGAATTTGCAAAAAGCGGGACGGAAGGAAAATGTATTGAGGCAAGAGAATTGATTATTGCTTTACCAGAGAGTTTTACAGAATATCAGCCGGATAGATTGTTGCAGCTTTTTACAAATCATTTCAAGCAGAATTATGGAACAGAGTGTATTGCTGCTTTGCATCACAATAAAAGAAAAACAAATTATCACATTCATCTGATTTTTGCAGAACGGAAGCTATTGGATGAACCAATCATTAAGACTGCCAGTAGAAATATGTTTTATGATGAAAATGGAAAACATGTCCGAACCAAGAAAGAGATACTGGGAGAAGATGGTGAGATACGAGAAGGCTGCCATATTGTGAAAAAAGGTGAGGTCTATGAGAAAAAGCTGTTTACGGCGAAAGATGAACGATTTAAGAGTAATTCATTTCTGGATGAAGTAAAGCATTCTTATACAGACTTAATCAATATTTATGTGCAGGATGAGAGCAAGAAGTTGCAGGTATTTGAGCGTGGTGGCGTGTATCTTGCAACAAAGAAAATTGGAAAGAACAATCCAAAAGCACACGAGATAGAAGCGGATAATCAGAAACGTCAGGAATGGAACAGAGCTGTTGATATGGCATTGATCAGCGGAGTATCAGAACCGCAGATACTGGAAGTGAAGCGAAAACAAATCACTGAACCAATCAAGAAATCTATTGCCTGGCAAGGAAACAGACCGGGATTATTTGCCAGAGTTGTAACAGTGGCAGTTGAAGCATTAGAGTTTTTGATAGAAAGTGTGTTGTTTAAGAAAACCAGAGAAGTGCTGGAACAGATAAGCATGACACGGGTTGGAATACCAGAAGTTGAGCAAACAGAGCGCATTGCAGAAAATATTGTACCAGAGAGTATAGCAATAAAAGAAGAAAAGACAGAACCAAAGCAACCAGAAATGACGAGGCTTGCATCGAAGTATCCGAAATTTTTCAAAGTTAAGAAAGAGCTGGACGAACAAAATGTTGCAATTCAGCAGAAACAAAAACAGCTTTCTTCAAAGAAGAAAGAACTGTCAGAGGTCAAGGGATGGTTTAAGGGAAGGAAGAAAAAAGCATTGCAGGAAGAAATTGATGAACTGACAAACCAGATCAGGGATATGAAAGATTATCTTCCAAGAATTGTGCAGAAAATCGGTTATAGAAGTGTACAGGAATTTTTGAAAGATTTTAAAGTTTCTCAAACTGAATATAACGAGTATCGGACTGCAATAGAAAAATGGAAGAAAGAAACAGGAAAAGAACCAGAATCACATGGCATTAGGGCGAAGCTGGCAGAAAAGAAACAAGAAATACAGAATGAACAGAAAAATAAACAGCGCACCCACAAACAGAATAAAGATCGGGGTGCAAGATAGGAGAACAATCATGAAAAAACACATTATGGGAGAAAATGGAATCAGTTATACTTTAGGAGAGGACGATCTGTATTATCCAGATCTGTACCTCCCGGAGGAGACAGAGTACTCGATTGGAAAGTATGGAATGTTGAGAAAATCATATTTGAAAGAGCATCGGAAAGGATTATATCTGGAGTTGGTACTTGCTGGAAAGTTAAATGAGCATCTGCATCAGATTGACGAGGAATGTAATCAGATGATGGACAGACTGGTGGAGCAGATGAAAGAACGGCAGGGAGTGACAGAAGAACTGAAGAGGCAGGATCAGATGGTATGGGTTGGGAGAATGAATAATATCCTGGCTTGTGCGGAGGAGATTGTGGTAAAAGAGATTGTTTATGCGTAGAATGTAGGGCGGCTTTTTAGCTGCCCTTTATGGTTTTAATTTACAGAAAAAACAGAACGTACGTTTGCGAAAGATCGTTGAAAAAGGTAGTAAGTTATTGTATAATAGCAAGAAATAGAAGGCTTGTAGGTAGGTGGAATATGCTAGAAAAAATTATAGAACTTACAAACGAATATATAGAGGGTATGCCGAAAAAAGAACGAAAAAAATACGGACAGTTTTTTACCAGTATGGAAACTGCCCGTTTTATGGCGGGATTATATAATTTCAATGAGAAAACAGGAAAAGTAAGTGTGCTTGATGCAGGGGCTGGTTCAGGTATATTATCATGTGCTTTTATTGAGCGAGTGGAAACAATAGATTCTATTCAGGAGATTGAACTTACCTGTTATGAGAACGATGAAAATGTATTGCCATTGTTGAAACGTAATTTGGAATATTGTAAAGAAGAGACAAAGAAAAAAATCACGGTCAATATAATTGAAGATAACTATATTCTGAGTCAGTATTTGGATTTTAATCATATGTTGGGAGGAAATGCGGACCCTAAGAAATATGATTTTGTGATTGGAAATCCGCCGTATATGAAAATTCCGAAAGATGCGCCAGAAGCAACAGCGAT
>CAKRCL010000076.1 GCA_934307335.1 uncultured Dorea sp.
TTGTTAATCAGATCGTTCAGCTTTGTTGTTGCAATAAGCTCATCAATTTTATTCATATCCCTCGTCCTTTCCCTTGCTTCCACAAGTCTCGTTGTTGTTTTTTATTATAACACCAGAATTACAGGATTACTACTCATTTTTATATTTTCTGAAGTTTTGCAAATGCAGCAAACATCTTTTTTGTTCCCGGTCCGTCAAAATCTACCGTCACTTCATAATCTCTGCCACCTTCTATGATTGCCTGTACAGTTCCTTCCCCAAATTTGATATGCCGTACACGGTCACCTACGCCATACTCTAACTTGCCACCTGCAGGTTTTCCAAACGCCTTGCCTTGCTGTACTGCTGCAAATGCTTTTGTTTTAAATGCCTGTCTTGCCGTCTGATAATCATTTTTCCTGGCTATCTCTTCATGGTCTGCACGCTCCATAACATCTTTTCCATTTCCAGAGAATTTATTCCCGGTAGATAAAAGTTCCAGCGGAACTTCCTTTAAGAAACGTGACATTTTATTATACTGCGTTTCACCGCGTACCATACGTCTTCTTGCACAGGTCATAGTAAGATCACTTTGCGCTCTTGTAATACCTACATAACAAAGTCTTCTTTCTTCTTCCAATTCATCCGGATCATCAGCTGTCACTGTCATGTAACTTGGGAATAATCCGTCTTCCATACCTGCAAGGTATACTCTTGGAAACTCCAGTCCTTTTGCACTATGCAGCGTCATTAAAACTACATAATCACTATTCTCATCCAGATTATCAATATCTGCTACTAATGCAACTTCCTCGAGAAATCCACTAAGCGTAGCCGGCTCATCATGTTCATCACACACCTCTTCATAAGCCACTGCTTTATTCAAAAGCTCATCAATATTTTCAATTCTCGACTGCGCCTCAATATCACTTTCTGCCTGAAGACTTTCGATATACCCTGTCTCATCAATAATTTCCTGCATGAGTTCATGAATGCTTAAGTCCTTTGCGTCCATTTTAAAATGTTCAATCAACGCCACAAAAGATTCCAGCTTAGAAACACCTCTTCCGATATCCGGTATCAGATCTGCTCCTTTCAGACATTCATAAAATCCTTTCTCATGGCTGGCTGCATATTCCTGCACACGATTAATACTTGTCAGTCCGATTCCTCTCTTTGGCACATTGATAATTCTGCGCACTGCCAGATCATCCTGTCCATTATCCACTGTCTTAAGATATGCCAGAATATCTTTAATCTCTTTTCTTGCATAGAAATTAATTCCACCGATAATTTTATATGGAATATTAGCTGTTACAAACTTCTCCTCGAACATACGTGACTGTGCATTCGTACGGTATAAGATTGCATTATCCTGATAATCGCAGTCCCCTTTTTCTACGTGTTCTTTTATATCGGATACTATGTATTCTGCCTCATCAAAAGCTGTATCGAACTGACGTAGCGCAATTCTGTCTCCGTCTTCATTGTTCGTCCACAAAGTCTTATCTTTTCTTCCATGATTATGACTGATCACTGCATTTGCCGCATTCAGAATGTTCGCTGTTGAACGATAATTCTGCTCCAATTTAATAACTGCAGCATTTGTAAATACTTTTTCAAAATCTAAAATATTACGGATATCCGCTCCACGGAATTTATAAATAGACTGATCATCATCACCGACTACACACAAATTCTGATATCTGGATGCCAGAAGCCGTACCAGCTCAAACTGGACTCCGTTCGTATCCTGATACTCATCTACCATGATATACCGAAACCGCTCCTGATAATATTCCAGCACATCCTTCTGCGTCTGAAATAACTGTACTGTCTTAAGCAGCAGATCATCAAAATCCAATGCATTATTCGCGCAAAGCTGCTTCTCATATTCCTCATATACATCAGCAATCTTTTTCTGATAAAAATCGCCGCCAGCCTGAAGTCGGAACTCCGCTGGTGTCAACATCTCATTCTTTGCATGCGAAATCGTCCCAAGTAATGTCCGTTCTTTATATTTTTTCGTATCAATCTGTAATAACTTACACACATCACGCATCAATGTCTTCTGATCATCCGTGTCGTAAATTGTAAAATTGGTATCGTATCCGAGGAGTGCAATATGGCGTCTCAATATCCGCACACACATAGAATGGAATGTACTTACCCAGATACTTTCTGAACCGAATCCGACCAGCTTATCCACTCGCTCACGCATCTCTGATGCTGCTTTATTAGTAAATGTGATAGCAAGGATATTCCACGGATTGATTCCTTTTTCTTCAATTAAATAGGCAATTCTGTGAGTCAGAACTCTTGTCTTCCCGGAACCTGCACCTGCCAAAATAAGAAGCGGTCCTTCGGTATGAAAGACTGCTTCTTGCTGCTTGTCATTCAATGTATCGTATATACTCAAATTCTCTTTTCCTCTTTCTTCTTGATTCTTTCCTGTCTAATGCTCTGTGATATGGTTACATCGTGTGGCATCTATTATAACAAAGAAGAAAACGAAGCGCAATGACCTCCATTTAAGAATCCGTCTCTATAATACGATATCCAACTCCGACCTCTGTAAATATGAACTGAGGCTGTCCCGGATTTTTTTCAATCTTTCTGCGGATATTTGCCATATTTACACGCAAGATTCGATTGTCTCCCTTCATGTTCGGTCCCCAGATTTCCTTCATCATGTAATCATAAGTCAGTACCTTACCCGCATATTTTCCGAGAAGACTCAATAACCGAAATTCATTCTGCGTCAGTCCCGCATCCTGTCCATCCACGTAAACTCTGTGTTTGTCGTAATCTATCACCAATTTTCCATTTAAAAATGTGATTTTCTGATTTTCTCCTGAATTCTTGCTCGTTCCTCGAAAATGTCTGATTGCAGCTCTGATTCTTGCCAGAAGTTCAGACGTCCCGAAAGGTTTTGTAATATAATCATCTGCCCCCATGTCCAGTGCTTCCACTTTATCTTTTTCATGATCTCTGGCTGATACTACAAGAATCGGCATATTAGACCAGGCTCGTACTTCCTTTAAAATCTTCATTCCATCCATATCCGGAAGCCCAAGATCCAAAATCACCACATCCGGACATCTGGAGGTAATCAAACTATATGCCTCTTTTCCTGTCTCAGTTGCCAGTACATCGTAATCATTCGCTTCTAATATCGTCTGCATAAATTTCCGAATATTTTTATCGTCTTCTACAATTAATACACGATCCTTAATTTGCATTATAATCTTCCTCCTCCAGTGGCAGTGTAAATGAAATCTTTGTTCCGCCACTTTCTCTATTCTCGGCCCAGACTCTTCCTCTATGTGCATCTATAATACTTTTGCACACAGATAGTCCGATTCCCATACTTCTTTTATTATCATAAGTCTCACCTTCCTGATGATCAATTTGACCCGTGAATAACATCGGAAGTATTTTTTCCTCAATTCCTTTTCCATTATCTTCAATAGAAAACATTGCATCTTGCTCTGTGCTCGATACCGTTACTTTTATATGTGTTGTAGTTTCTCCGTGGATCACCGCATTTTCCATAATATTGACAATTACCTGTTGAATCAGGATTGCATCCATAGGAACAATAACAACCTCCTGTGGAATATCTACATCAACATGAATATCCGGAAAACGTTTTGAAAACTTTATAACTGCACTGCTGACAATCTCTTCAGCAAGCTCTTCCTGCGTCGTGAGTCTCGTTCCTTCATCATTCATTCTGGTAATCGACAATAGATTTTCTACCATTCGTACCATCCACTGTGCTTCTTCTTTTATATTCTGAAGAAGTTCTTCTTTTTGTTCTTCCGTCAACACATCTTTATTATCTATGATTCCGGCTGCCGCCCCTTCAATTGAAGTAAGTGGGGTTCGAATATCATGAGAGACTGCTCGCAGCAGATTCGCACGCATTCGCTCTTTTTCTGCCTTCAATCTGACTTGCTCCTGTACTTTGATTTGTGTTGTCAATGCACTGACCGAGATAGATACTGTCAACATCACAAGAAATGTTAATGGATACCCGGTAACTGTGAAATCTACCTGAAAATAGGGATAGGTAAATATATAATTCACCCCAACAACCCCCGCCATGGATGCAAATACTCCATAAAAATGTCCTTCTGTTAATCTAGATACGCATAACACTGCCAGTACATAAATCAATGGCACATAGGTATCTGTACGTGCAAGTGGCCGTAAAATAAAACATATGACTGTTGCTGCTGCCAGCATTGCAGCCGTAATAATTATATTTTTCAGAATTTTCATATAGATAATCTCCATTCCGCTGCCAAGTTGGCGGCACAATACACCTTTTTAAGTGTTCCTATTATATCACATACATATGTTAAGATTTTGTTAAAATCAAAAAGAGCAGCACCTTTTTCAGATGCTGCCTTTTTGATTTTTTCTATTTTCACTTACTGATATAAACTATATCCATATCTGGCTTTCCGGTAAATCTTCCATACCAACATCACCGGTACACTGAATGTCAGAAGTATCGATGGTACTCCTCCAATTAAAAATAACAAGACTACTAAAATTGCATTAATCATCTTCGTTGCCTCCTCGTAATTTT
>CAKRCL010000077.1 GCA_934307335.1 uncultured Dorea sp.
TCTTAAGTGCCTCGCAGCCAATGGGCATCTCTCTCTGTCAGAACGATCTATGCATACTCCTCTTCTTCAACGCATTTAACTAGTTTACTAACCATGAAACTACAAAATATCATATCCACAGAAGCCCCATTTGTCAAGTTTTTTAAGGAATTCTTTCGTATTATATATAATAAACTTAACATATTATTTTAGTAAAATTTAGTATAATTAACAACAAAATGGTGGACAAAAATATCAAAATTAGTTAATATGTAACTGAGTGTTAAAATATTTGCAATATGTTTGTGCATTCTGCACTGCAAATAGTATCTATAACTCCCCATTCCATACACTTTGGGGGAATAAGAAAGGATGAGATACCAATGAAAGAATTTACTTATGTAATTACTGATGAAATCGGTTTGCACGCAAGACCTGCCGGATTGCTGGTCAAGGAAGCAAAAGCATTTGAAAGTGCGATCACACTTAATTGTAACGGAAAAAATGCTGCCGCCAATAAACTTATCGCTATCATGAGCATGGGTGTTAAAAAAGGAGATGCAGTGACTGTTCAGATTGAAGGTGCCGATGAAGATACTGCATATGAAGCACTGGAGAAGTTCTTTCAGGAAAATCTCTAAATAACTGTTTTCCAGAAAATGAATTGAGAGGGAATAAAATGGAAAAATATATTGGAAAGTCCGTATACAAAGGAACAGCTATCGGTCCAATCAATGTTTTAAAAAAAAGAGATAACCTCGTCAAGAGAATGCATATTGATCAAATCGACGATGAATTCAAGCGTCTGGAAGCGGCAAAAGAACTTACTTTTAACCAACTTGGTGAGCTGTACGAAAAAGCTCTGCAAGAAGTTGGAGAAGTAAACGCAGCTATTTTTGAAGTTCACCAGATGATGCTTGAAGATGATGATTATCAGGATGCCATACATGCCATGATTCAGAATGAACAAGTGAATGCGGAATATGCTGTCGCAGTAACCGGTGATAATTTTGCTGAGATGTTCGCTTCTATGGATGATGAATATATGCAGGCTCGTTCTGCCGATGTAAAAGATATTTCTAATCGACTGATCCATAATTTAAGTGGTGAAGATCAATTTAACTGGAATGATATGGAACCATCAATTATTGTTGCCGATGATCTGACTCCAAGTGAAACTGTACAGATGGATAAAAGTAAAATTCTTGCTTTTGTAACGGTGCATGGATCAACAAATTCACATACAGCAATACTTGCCCGCATGATGAATATCCCTGCATTGATTGGAGTACCACTTGATCTGGACTCACTACAAAGTGGAACTCCTGCTATTGTCGATGGAAAAGGAGCCATTTTTTATGTGGATCCGGATGACACCCAGATCCACGCCGCAAGAACAATGCAGGAAAATGAAAAAGAACAAAAGAATCTTCTTGCAACTTATAAAGGCCGTGAATCTGTAACAAAAAGCGGTAAAAAAATTCATGTGTATGCTAATATCGGAAGTGTTTCAGATGTAGCATACGTCATTGACAATGATGCAGAAGGTATTGGATTGTTCCGTAGTGAATTTCTCTATCTTGGAAAATCCGAACTTCCAGATGAAGCAGAACAATTTAATGCATACCGGCAAGTCCTGCAGATGATGGCTGGCAAAAAAGTAATCATTCGAACACTCGATATCGGAGCTGATAAGAATGTAGATTATCTTGGCCTTGGACAGGAAGATAACCCTGCAATGGGTTACCGGGCAATCCGAATCTGCCTGAAACAACCTGAGATTTTTAAAACACAATTGCGTGCATTACTTCGCGCCGCTAAATATGGCAATCTTGCAATTATGTATCCTATGATCATATCTGTAGATGAAGTCATGCAGATAAAGAAAATTGTTGATGACGTAGCAAAAGAATTGGATAACGAAAATATTCCTTATGCTATTCCTGAACAGGGAATAATGATTGAAACACCAGCGGCCGTCATGGTATGCGAAGAACTTGCTAAGTATGTTGATTTCTTTAGTATAGGCACGAATGATCTGACGCAGTATACTCTTGCAATCGACAGACAGAATAATAAACTGGATGATTTCTATAATCCTCATCATGAAGCAGTTCTTCGAATGATACAAATGACTATTGATGGAGCTCACAAATCCGGTAAATGGGCAGGAATCTGCGGAGAACTTGGTGCAGATACTTCTCTTACGGAAAGATTTGTGGAGATGGGAATTGATGAACTTAGCGTTGCACCGTCCATGGTACTTGGCATACGTAGTAAAATTTGTGAAATGGAGTAAGAATTCATGAGAATTTATAAAGCAACTGATTACGCTGATATGAGTCGTAAAGCAGCTAACATTGTTTCTGCACAGGTAATTTTGAAACCGAATTGTGTGCTGGGGCTTGCAACCGGCTCTACACCTATCGGCTTATACAAACAATTAGTAGAATGGTATAAAAAAGGTGATTTAGATTTTTCTGAAGTCATGACGGTGAATCTGGATGAATATAAAGGACTGAGCCGTGAAAATGACCAGAGCTATTATTATTTTATGCATAAAAATCTTTTTGACCATATAAATATTCCAATTGAGAATACCCATTTACCAAATGGGATGGAACCAGATTCCAAAAAAGAATGCGAAAGATATTCTGAACTAATCCAATCTCTGGGCGGTGTAGATCTGCAACTTCTAGGAATCGGTCATAATGGTCATATCGGATTTAACGAACCAGGTGAAGCCTTTGACCAAGAGGTACACTGTGTGAATCTGACACAGTCAACAATCGAGGCTAACAAAAGATTTTTTGCATCTGCTGATGACGTTCCTAAACAGGCTTATACAATGGGAATCAAAACTATTATGCAGGCAAAAAAAATCCTGATCGTAGCAAGCGGAGAAGATAAGGCTGATATCGTAAGAGATGCTTTCTTCGGTCCGATCACACCTCAGGTTCCTGCATCCGTATTACAGTTGCATAATGACGTGACACTCGTAGCAGATGAAGCAGCACTGAGCAAACTTCCTTAACCAGGATGTTTGTAAATATAAAATGAAAGGAGACAACATGTTAGGTTTTTTTAAAGGGAAGGGAAAAGATAAAGGAAATGTACTTTTTGCTCCTTGTAAAGGAAAAGTAGTTCCACTTACAGAAGTTCCGGATCCTGCTTTTTCAGAAAAAGTGCTTGGAGACGGTTTTGCCGTAATTCCAACAGAGGGAAAGGTATATGCTCCTGCAGACGGTGAAGTAACTATGGTCTTTGACACACTTCACGCAGTTACATTAACAAGCAGCCTTGGAACAGAGATATTAATTCATATCGGATTGGATACCGTTACTCTGAACGGTGATCCTTTCACAGCTCATGTTGCAGCTGGTGATCCGGTAAAAAAAGGCGATCTTTTAATGGATGTAGATTTGGATAAAATCAAAGAAGCTGGTTTAAATACGATCACACCAGTCCTGATTTGTAATACAGATGATTATGAAAAAATAAGCCTTCAAAAAGAAGGTGAGGTTTCATTAGACGAGGCTGTCCTCAAAATTTCATAATATTCTGTATGTAACAAATGAAACTGACTGGAATCATCCAGTTAAGTATAATTTAAAGGAGGGGGAAATATGAAATTTCTTCAAAAACTTGGTAAAGCTTTAATGCTTCCTGTAGCAGTGCTCCCTATTTGTGGTATTCTCATGGGTATTGGTTATTGGTTATGTCCGGCAACCATGCAGGGTGGAGATATCGAGGGCGCTGCCAATCTTATCGGCCTGTTCTTAGTAAAAGCAGGTGCTGCTTTGATTGACAACATGGCAATCCTTTTTGCAATCGGTGTTGGTGTCGGTATGTCTGAAAAGAATGACGGAACCGGCGGAATCGCTGCTTTAGCATCATGGTTAATGCTTACAACACTTCTTTCAACAGGTTTTGTAACAACTATCATGCCATCTATCGCTGACAGCGCTACAAAAACACTTGCATTCGATAAGATTGCAAATCCATTTATTGGTATTCTTGCTGGTATCATCGGATCAACATGCTACAACAAATTCAAAAACACAAAGCTTCCGGACTGGTTATCATTCTTTAGTGGAAAACGTTGTGTAGCAATCATTTCAGGTATTGTTTCTATCTTTGTATCTGCCGTATTACTTTTTGTATGGCCATTACTTTTCAGCGCACTTGTTGCAATCGGAAAAGCAATTGTTGGTATGGATGTTGTTGGTGCAGGTATCTATGCATTCCTGAACCGTCTGTTAATTCCTACCGGATTACATCACGCACTGAACAACGTATTCTGGTTTGATACTATCGGACTTGGTGACTTACAGCACTTCTGGGCTGGTGAAACATCTGCAGATGTATCTTGGAGCCTTGGTATGTACATGTCCGGATTCTTCCCATGTATGATGTTTGGTATTCCAGGTGCTGCACTTGCAATGGTTAAATGTGCAAAACCAGCTAAAAAAGTGTCTCCGACACTTCAACTCCCCTGCCCCTCATTCATGAGGGGTTAGGGGTTTCTTTTTGTTACTTTTT
>CAKRCL010000078.1 GCA_934307335.1 uncultured Dorea sp.
CCGATCTCATAACGCACACATCCATCATCCAGATTAATACGATCCACCAATTGCATTTCCAGTAACAACTGCACTGTTCGGTAAATGGTTGCCAGCCCGATCTCCGGGTAATCTTCTTTTACGAGCTCATAAATATCTTCTGCAGTCAGATGTCTGTCCTGATTCTCTGCAAGAACCTGCAGCACAAGCAGTCTCTGATTCGTCACTTTAAGCCCTTTTTCTTTTAACTTTTTCTTAAAACTCTCCTGACTGACTGACATAATTCATTTACCTTTCAATTTCCACATCTTCCAGAAGTTCTTCAAAAACTCCCATTATCCCATTCAGTTCTTTTTCATCTTCCACAAACTCATAGATTGCCTCGGATGATTCCTCCGGTGACGTGTCTTTTAAAATCCAACATTCTGCATCGTCTTCTTCCGAATCCGTTACAAGAATATAAGATACTCCATTTAACTTTGTCTGCTCCAGCACAAAAAACTCTTCGTTTTCCTGTGAATCTGCAGACGCAAATGTAATCTTTTCCATAAATCTTCTACCCTTCTTTGTTCAGGTGTGCGGAGTCCAGGTATCCCTGCAATATAAAAACAGCCGCAATCTGGTCGATATACTTCTTGCGGTCTTCTCTTCTTACCTTATTCTCGATTAAAGTCCGCTCTGCTGAAACTGTAGTCAGACGCTCATCCCACATCACGACCTCAAGGCCGGTCCGTCGTCCGATCATCTCACCAAACTGCATTGATTTTTCCGCCCGATCTCCAATATCATTATTCATATGCTTCGGAAGTCCAAGTACAATCTTCTCCACTTCATACTGTTTTGCCAGTTCTTCAATGCGGGCACAAGTTTTTCGAAGCTTGTTCTCGTCCTTACGGCATACTGTCTCTACCGCCTGCGCAGTGATTCCCAGAGGATCACTGACAGCCACTCCGACTGTACGCGAGCCGTAGTCTAACCCCATAATCCTCATATATATTATCCCCACTTATTATGCTCAATATACGTCTTGAACATCTCTTCTACCAGTTCGTCCCGCTCCATCTTCATGATCAGGCTGCGAGCTCCATTGTAACTGGTGATATAGGTAGGATCACCTGACATAATATATCCTACAATCTGATTCACCGGATTATATCCTTTTTCCACTAGAGCCTTGTACACAATCTCAAGAATATCTTTTGCCTGAATCTGCGGTGCATTCTCTACCTGAAAAAATTGAGTGTTGCTTAATTCTTTCATATACTCACGTCCTTCAATTATTAATTACATTACTTCTACTTTATTCTAACCTATCATTTATCAAAATTCAATGAATTATTTGCTTTGTATCTTCGATTTTAACATTTATCAGTTGATTTGATAGATTTGCTTCGGATTTTAAACCAATTTTCACATATTCTTTCGTATGTCCAACCTGATAAATTCCATCATCCGTTTCAATTGCCTCTTCCATCAAAACTTCCTGTATCGTTCCGAGAAGTTTTTCCTCATATGCACTCTGCTTACGATGTCCAAGTTCAATTAATTTTGCACTTCTTTCCGTCTTAATCTCTTCCGGAATCTGATCTGGCATAACTGCAGCTTTCGTTCCTGCTCTTCTAGAATATTTAAAAATATGTGTCTCATAAAAATTCACGCGATCCACAAAGTCCATAGACTCTGCAAATTCTTCCTCTGTCTCTCCGGGAAATCCTACGATCACATCTGTAGTCAATGCCGGATTTTGAAAATATTTTCGAAGAAGATCACATTTTTCCATATATTCTTCTGCACTATATCTGCGGTTCATACGCTTTAAAGTCGCATTGCAGCCGCTCTGCAGAGAAAGATGAAAATGTGGACACATCTTTGGAAGCGCCGCAATACCTGACGCAAATTCTTCTGTAATAATCCGCGGTTCCAGTGAGCCAAGACGAATTCTTTGAATTCCTTCTATTTCGTGAACTCTCTGAATTAATTCCAAAAGGCTATCACCTGTATCGATTCCGTAAGAACTCAAATGAATCCCAGTCAGTACGACCTCTTTATATCCGGCCGCCGCCAATGCCTGAACTTCTTCTAATACATTTTCCAGATTGCGGCTTCTGACACGTCCTCTTGCATAAGGAATAATACAATAAGAGCAGAACTGATTACATCCATCCTGTACTTTGATGTAAGCGCGGGTATGCTCAGCAGTATGCGTCACCTGCATCTCCTCATATTCTTTCTCATGATTAATATCAAGAAGTTCTTTTTGCACCTCATGAACTTTCTGTCCTTCAGCATAATATTCATCAAGAATCGCAATCAAATCTTTCTTTTTATTATTTCCCACCACAATATCTACACAAGGATCAATATCCTCACCTCTTGCCTGAACATAACAGCCTGTTGCCACAACAATCGCATCTGGATTCATCTTCCGCGCTTTGTGAAGCATCTGGCGCGATTTGCGATCCGCAACATTCGTAACCGTACATGTATTGATAATATAGACATCTGCCCCTTCTTTGAATGGCACGATTTCATAGCCATTCTGCTCCAAAAGTTCCTGCATGGCCTCTGTCTCATATGCATTTACTTTGCATCCCAGATTATGGAGTGCAGCTTTCTTCTTCATTTTACATATTCCTTTCAAATATTTGGTAATTTGTTTCTTGACATTTATCTGTCATACTTATAAGATAGAGCTATAGAAGTATGATAAATAAGGAGGTAACGTACAATGAAATCTGTACAGGTTTATTTAAATTCCATCCAGAAAGTTAATTCTTTTTCTCATGAGCTCGAGCAGTTTGACAATGACTTCGATCTCGTTTCCGGAAGATATATTGTAGACGCTAAGTCTGTAATGGGTATCTTCAGCCTGGATCTGAACGAGCCAACTACATTGAACATTCATGCTACAGATTCTGAGATGGGAGCAATCCTTGACGCAATCAAACCTTACATTGTAAGTGAGGATACTCAGGATAAATAATCATCTAAGATAACAGGGTCAGTTCTTCCTTCGAAGGGCTGACCCTTTTGTTCTATTCTATATTCTATAGCACATTACTTCACTTCAATAATCTCAGCAGTATCCAACGCTGTCTGCATCAATTCATCGATCTTCTCAGTAAGATTTTCCTCTGAACGACGAATCACTTCAATATTCGGCTTTGTCACCGGATGCTTTGCAACGAAAATTGTACAACAATCTTCGAATGGCAGAATTGATGTCTCATAAGTATCAATCTTCTCTGCAACATCTACGATATCCTGCTTGTCAAATCCAATCAACGGACGATATACGGGCATTGTACATACATCGTTTGTTGCTGCCAGGCTCTGCATAGTCTGACTTGCCACCTGTCCGATACTCTCTCCTGTCACTAATCCAAGACAGCCGTCACGTCTTGCGAATTCTTCTGCAATACGCATCATATAACGGCGCATGATAATCGTCAGCTCATCATGTGGACATTTATCATAAATATATAACTGAATATCTGTAAAGTTGACAACATGCAATTTGATCGGACCAGAATATCTGGCTACGATCTTTGCAAGATCCACAACCTTCTGCTTTGCACGTTCACTTGTATACGGCGGTGCATGGAAATATGTTGCCTCAAGACCAACTCCACGCTTAGATACCATATAACCCGCAACCGGACTGTCAATTCCGCCGGATAACAGGAGCATAGCATTTCCATTCGTTCCGACCGGCATTCCACCTGCTCCCGGAATAATCTCGGAATAAACATAAATTTCATTTCTGACTTCCACATTCACCAGTACATCCGGATGATGTACATCTACTTTGATTTCCGGAAATGCATAGAGAATTGCCTCTCCTAAATCACGGCTGATCTCCATGGAATTCTTCGGATAAGACTTTCTGGCACGACGGGACTCTACTTTAAATGTAAAATTCCGATCTGGATACATCTCTGCCATATAAGCAACAACATCCTTCTTTAATTCTTCAAATCCTTTATCTTCCATGCGGACAACCGGACAGATTCCGACCAGTCCGAACACGCGCTTTAAGTGTTCAACTGTATCTTCGTAATCATAATCTCCTTCACAGTCTACATAAATTCTCGCCTGGGATTTGTGTACATCAAAGTTTCCATCTACATCTTTCAATGCGTAACGCACCTGTCTTACAAGTGCATCCTCAAAAAGATAACGGTTCTTTCCTTTGATACCAATCTCCCCGTATTTCAATAAAAATGTATGAAATCTCATCGATCTTCTCCTCATTTATCTCTAATGTCTGGTATATTTTCT
>CAKRCL010000079.1 GCA_934307335.1 uncultured Dorea sp.
GGATGAAATTGTGATATACTGGGAGCGGATGCTCCCTACGCTGCTCTGATAAGTCACACACCTCTCCGTGGTGAGCAGTAGGCAACGATCTTATGATCGGCTGAGATGTGAAGAAGAAAGTGGGAAAATGGGGAAAAGTACGTTAATCGATTTGATCAATCAAGTACAAGATATTAATAATTGTTTTACCACTTCCTATCAGACTGTGGTTTCATATCCTGACAGACCGCCAAAGCAAAAACAATACCAGACGATTCGAGCAAATAAAGAGTATGCACTTTGGAGAGCCAGAATTGAGGCAGAGTTAGGTACGCTGACGCAGGATAGGACTGTGGATGACATATATAAACTATTTGCCTTTATTGAAAAAGGTTACAGCGAATCGTATTATTTTACTCGGTTAGAAGCAAAGTTGACTGTACTCAAAGAAATGTTATTGAGTGGGCGTATTTCGAGATTGGAGGATGGAATGGAATCGAAGGAGAATAAGATCTTTATTTCTCATTCTAGTAAGGATGCTGAGATTGTAAAAGCCTTTGTAGAACTTTTAGAAGATATAGGAATGCCGGAGAATTCTATTGTCTGTACCTCTGTACCTGGATATGGCATTCCTGGTGGAAAGAAAATCTATGAATGGTTAAGAGCGCAATTACTCAACTATAATATTCATATGATTTTTATGTTAAGCCACAATTACTATGATAGCGCTGCAAGTCTGAATGAGATGGGAGCTGCATGGTTGGCAAAGACTGAATCAACCTTGGTTCTTCTGCCAGGGTTTAGCTTTTCAGACATAAAAGGATGTATTGATTCAAGTGTAATGGGAATTGCTTTAGAAGGAGACATAAACGAGCTAAAGCATAGATTGGGCGAATTAAAAGATAACCTTTGTGAAGAGTTTAAATTGTCTACAATGAGCGCAACTAAATGGGAGAGATACCGAGATGGATTTCTTGGAAAAATACAATCGGATGTAAGTAAGGAAAGTATACAAGAAGAAAAGTCGGATGATAGTCAGCTGTACATACCAACAGTAGAAAAATATAATAACGAAACGGTTTCGGTAGAGACAGCTTTTCTTTTGGTTTATGCTGCTGCAGGAGACGGGAAAATTCTTAGACTTGCCACACTAGGTGCGCCTGTTCAAGTTTCGGCTGCGGGTAAACAATTTATGGCTGATAATTCGCAACGGGAGTCTGCTATATGGCAGGAGGCATTGGATAATCTCGTTCATTTTGGATGGGTTAAACCGACTGGACATAAGGGTCAAGTCTTCGAGGTGACTGGAACAGGATATGCAAAAGCGGATTGGTTAAAGGAAGGCATGTGTATCAACACGGACATTGAGCCATTGGATGAAATAAAGAACTTCGATAGATAGTAGAAGAGTAAAGTGACAGGTATGATTTGACGATTGGGATACATGAGCATCCCTCACGCTGCTCGAAACTTTGCACACCTCTTCGTGGTGAGCAGCAGGTAACATCATTTGACGGCTAAGATGTTGGTGGCAACAGAAATATTCTTAAGACAGGAAAATAAAGCATGAGTGATATAGACGTTGTTAAGGATATGTTCGAGAGAGGTATTATCAAATGCCGCCTATCGAATCTATCCATCACTAATTGTAAGAGATTTAAAGAAAAAGCTGATTTCAATTTTAACTTTCCGTTAACTGTCCTTGTGGGACAAAACGGAAGCGGAAAAACGACAGTTACAAGATCGATTAGATTACTGAAGAAAAATTATAAACCAGTATGTGAGTTCTTCGAGACTGAAATTGATAATGGGGGATTTGCAGATGCACGGTTTGATTATGCTGTTGACGGGCAAACATTATCGTATCAGCATACAGAAAAACCAAGGAAATGGAACTTGAATGGCACTTTGCCAGAAAATCTACCCATTACATCAATTCAGACAAAATCTTTTGTTGGCGGAATTGAAAAAAGCTTTTTATATGATAGCATAGCAAAATCAGCTAAAAGAGAAGATCAAGTTGATTATGTGCAGAGACAAGCACATAAAATACAGCAAAAGCCACAAGAGGGTGGCAGAAAACTTAGATTTATATTAACGGACAAAGAACTTGCAACGGTTAATCGAATTCTCGATTCAAATTTTGTGTCGATTGAAATAGTCCGTCATAAATTCTTTAGCGGAACGTGGGCAACTAATATTCTGTTTCAGAATGAAAATAGCTTCTGTGAGTACAATTCTGGAAGTGGCGAATTTTTGGTTGCCACTATTGTTCGGGAAATTGAAAAGGCGAGTAATAATAGTATTGTCTTGATTGATGAACCGGAGGTATCGCTTCATCCAAGAGCACAGTATAAACTTATAGAGTACTTTTTAGATGCAATTAAGCGAAAGCATATTCAGATGATTGTAACAACCCATTCGGAACATATTGTGGAGATGTTACCCAAAGAGGCTATAATATGCTTGAGAAAAAATGAGAATAAGACGTTTATTCAGCAAAATGTAATACCGGAATTAGCTTTTGCAGAAATTGGAAGTCCTGTTTGGAATTCCAAGAGAATTATTGTTGAAGATGATATGGCCCAAAGCATTGTAAAAAGAGTTCTAGAGGAAGAAGAACTCGAACCAATGGTATCGGTCGAGTTTTATCCTGGAGGATGTTCAAATCTCAAGAAATATACCATTTTAACATATGCGCGAACAAGTATAAAGAATCAGTATATTATCTTTGATGGTGATCAATGTATGGAAAAAGTTCCGAATTTTGACTTAATACTTGAAAAAGATAAAACTCTTTCTTTCTACAGAGAGTGCTTTCAACAAGTTGTGGGAATACGAAGCTCAACGATGGACTGGGGGTTGGATGCCAATCCAGAAGAAGGACGTTTAAATGAAGAACAAGAAATAGAACAGATAAGTACATATTTGAATTTTTACAGAACTAATGTTTGTTTTTTGCCGAAAGTAATTCCAGAAGACATCGTCTATGATGAAGAATATTTGAAAAAAATATGTGGAGCTCAGTTGTTTCCGAATCTCGCAGATGCGAGGGACAGTAAAGAAAAATTATTCCGCATTGCAAATGCACTTAGACTTCCAATTGGAGGGATTGAGCAGTTGCTAATAACACAATTTATTATAAAAAAGGGAGAAGATTATCAAAAAATATCTGAACTGCTACATATGATTGCAGAACAACATTAATCACATACATTCGGAGGTGCCCTAAAATGCCCAGAACAAAAGGGAGCAAGAACCGTCCCAAAACCAATACCGACTACGCATCCCAGATCGTAGAGAAGCAGGAGACTGTTGCGTCTCTGAATACGGAAATCGCATCCATCCAGAAAGCAATCGAGGAGCAGAAGAATACACTGAAAGAGAAGAAGACTGCTTTGAAGAAGGCCGAAAAAGAAGTGGCAACGCTGGAAGCGAAGAAGGCAAAGGCAGATGCTAAGGCCGCTGAAGAAGCTAAGAAAGCGGAAGCCGAGAGTGTGTTGAAGAAACTGCTGGCAAGCGGCATGAGTGCGGATGAGATCCTCGAAAAACTGAAATAAAACAAGAACCCAAGAAAAAAAGTGCCGTGTGGACAAACTGAACTCCAGGAGTTCACACGGTATTTTTTGAAGGTTGCTGTATAGTTTGTAACGTAAATAAAAGAAATGGAGCGTAAGATAAATGAATTTATCAAAAATACACCACATCGCAATCATCGTATCTGACTACGAAGTCGCAAAGGAATTTTATGTGAACAAGCTGGGCTTCTCTGTCATCAGGGAAAACTATCGCCCGGAGCGTAAGGACTGGAAGCTGGATCTGCGTGTCAATGAATACACAGAGCTGGAGGTTTTTGCTGAGGAAAACCCGCCGAAGCGTGTGAACCGCCCGGAGGCTTGTGGGCTGCGTCATCTTGCATTCTGCGTTGACAGCGTGGAGCAGAC
Organism: uncultured Dorea sp.; assembly: GCA_934307335.1. GTDB lineage: Bacteria > Bacillota > Clostridia > Lachnospirales > Lachnospiraceae > Dorea. Next base: position 3,924 of record CAKRCL010000079.1, read on the forward strand.
GGTGAATGAACTGGCAGCGGTCGGAATTGAATGTGAGCCGATCAGGGTTGACGATTATACCGGCAAGAAAATGACTTTCTTTCATGACCCGGATGGTCTGCCGCTGGAACTGCACGAATAATTATGGGAGAGAAGAGAGCATATAAATCTCGGAAGCCAGGCGGCGGTCGAAAGAAGCTAAAGCCGGAGTATGATGCCGGGAAGAATCTAAAAGAGCAGATGGAAAGTGCTGTGGCGCTTTATGAGGAGGACTGCTCCCTCCAATCCATCGCAGATGCGCTAGCTCTAAACCCCATCAAAGTGAG
>CAKRCL010000080.1 GCA_934307335.1 uncultured Dorea sp.
CATACTAATTGCTGACCAATTGCTTTGATCAAAAGTGCTGCAACAACAGATGAGTCCACTCCCCCAGAAAGCGCAAGAAGAACCTTCTTATCTCCCACCTGCTCTTTAATCAACGCAACCTGCTCTTCAATAAAAGCCTGAGCAAGTTCAGGTGTTGTAATCCTTTCCATATCAGCCGGACGTCTGATTTCAGTAACATTCATTTGAAACTCCTCCTTATTTTTTAGTCATAATACTAATTTTTAGTCATAATACTAATAGGTAAGTTAACTCTATCATAAAAATGATAAAAAATAAAGTATATGATAATGGTCCTCCACACTAGAAGTCTAAATTTTCTGATATTTCATTCCCTATAACAAGCCAGCAAACATCTTGATATCCATAACAGGCTGGCAATCTACCATAAAACATCCATTCTCAAAGTGATGATATAAGCTTCGATAATCTAAATTAATTGTTCCACAAGTTGCCATACAATCATTTGCCACACTCATTTTTGCATGGCAGAATCTCGGCGTCCATTCATAAATCCGCACACCATGTTTTACTAATCCATGATAAAAAGAACGAGTGATATTATAAATGAAATTTTTATCAGGAATACCCGGTGTAATAATTCTTACATCTACTCCCCGCTTAGTCGCCAGACACAACGCATATGTCATTTCATCTGTTATAATCAAATATGGAGTCATAAACCAACAATATTTTTCAGCTTTATTATCATACTGATATAAACTTCTTCTCCTAAAACAACATCTCCTGATCCCCTGCAGTCCCACACTCTTCGATTCTTTCCACCACCGGTTTCAATTTTTCATCCGTAATCCGCTCCAGTATCTTCATCCGCTTCGGCGATATAACTTCCTCTGACTTACACTTCTCATAATCTACCGTTTCCATATGCCAATAATGAAATTCTCCTTTATAATACCGTGATAATTTCTGTGCAATCAATATTCCTTCCGGATCCAAATCTCCCGCATAATACACTTTGGTTCCAGACTTTGCCAAAAGCTCCAGTATCATCAGTCCTACCAGTCTCGGCTGTCCATTCATACACATATACGCTCTTCTTGTGTTTTTCTCTTTTTCTTTTCCACACAATACTGCAAAAACAGACGGATTTTCCACAATGTAGATTTCATCTTGTAAACAATGAAGGAACTCCCACTCTGTAATCACTGCAAGTGGAACCTGTACAATATGCTGTTCCCTTACAAATCCCTCCATCCCTTGATGAAAACTTCCATCTTTTTTGACTGCCTGTACTTGATATAACATCGCATAATTTGAAATGTCATCCAGCATAATTCCTGCCGTCAGGTAACTTTTCTGGCGCTTGTAAGCTGGGAAAATCTCAGATGCTTCTATCTTAATTCCTCTTATCTCCATATCCATCTGGATAATCTGATACAGGAAATTTCCTTCTGCAGTCCCATTATCAAATGCATGCGGATTTCCTGTCAGTATAGTGGCAAATACAGCCAGATACAACTTATCACTTTTGCGATATGGTAAATGATTATACATTTCTGCTCCAAGCCGCAGCACATGATCCCATTCTGTAAGTTCCCGATTCTCACTGTCTTTGACAATATTCTTCAACGATTCTTCCACCGTCTCTATCGGCGTCCCTTCGTAACTCTTTCGGAAATTTTCCCATATTCTTTCTTTTTCCTGTTGCCTTAAAAGTTTTTGCTCTTGTTTTCCAAGCAACGACTCTTCGAAAAAAATTTCTAACAAACATTCCGGTGTAATATCTTTATAACGGCTTACTTTCAATGCCTGCCGAAATTTTTCTGCAGACACTGTCACACTTTTCTGCCCATGAAAAGACTTACCAAAGAAGCCCTCCAGTTCTTCGATATCCTGTGATTTCAGATTCTTCAAAACTACTTTGCCACCAAACCTTCCATAAGAGCTGTATTTTTCACGAAAGCCTTTCAAAACTTTTTCCCAAACTGGACTTTGGCGGAAATATACCAGACATTCTTTTTCTATCTTACTTGTAATTTTCTGCTGCCTGTCCAATCTCTACCCCTCTCTGCTCTACTTCTCCTTCATGTTCTAACAATTCTTTCTTCTGTCCATTCCACAGATATGGCATAACCGTCACAAATTTCGCATTGCCCGGACGAATCAGCTGATAGATTGCCAATGCATCCAGTGTATCACAGTCACCCCACAGGACCTGTGAGTTAATGATAAAATCAAATTCGAACTCTGTCATCAGTCGGAACATATCACGAATATTCTTATTGTCCACTCCGGCAAATGCTTCATCCAGTGAAATCAGTCTTGGTGCATCTTCTCTTCCGCTCTGATACTTTGCTACAACTGCGGAGAATAACGGTACATACATAGACATCGCCTTTTCTCCACCGCTGAAAGTTCCAAAGACACTGTTTGTCAATTCTTTCTGGCGTTCTCCGTTCTTCTGTGAGAACAGTTGGAATTCAAACCATTTACGGTAATCCAGTGTGTCTTTCATAATCTGATAGAAGGATATCATTCCGGCACTGTCTCTTGCATTCCTTCTCGCTTCTGCTACTTTTGAACGGAAATGTGCCGACAGCCGGGAGGCTTCTTCTTCGCTCATCAGACGATAATCTTTCTTTAACAGGTCCACCAGTTCTTTTGTATCCAGTTGGTCTTCCTGTTCTGCCGTCTTACTTCTCCATCTGAGACTGAGTTTCAGACCACTGGATGTATTCATCCCATTCATCAGGGAATTCATCTTCTGTACCCATGTGTTGGATGCATTGATCTTTCCACGGATCTTCCGGCTTACCGTATTGGCAAGAATGTCTTCAAACAGTTCCCTGTCACCATCTTTGATCAGATTCTCCAGTTCTTCAATGTCTTCTTCCAGATGTGTAAGGAGACTTGAAAATGTTATCTTTACCCCCTGGTATCTGGCTGAAATATCCAGTCGTTTTGCCGGGAATTCTGTCTGCTCTGTTTCTGCAAATAATTCATTCTGCATCAGATGATAATCGGTCAGAAATCCTCTGTTTTCAAAATATACTTTATTCAGATCACGGATCACACTGTCTTTATCCATTGCCTTTACATCAGACTCCAGATAGCTCCGTACATGTCCGGCATCATCCGGTATCTCTTCCGGTATTTCCACATAATGCAGACTCTTCTCCTGCTCATAACATTCTGAAAAATATGCCGTCTTCTTTTCGTATTCTTCAATTCTCTTCCGTCCCTCTTCCAGACGCAGAATCAGCTGTCCGACTTCGTCTTCTTCATGCGTCTGTCTGCTTACACACATGCGCAGTCTTTCCGGATATTCCTGAAGCCACTTGATGCATGCATCCAGACGGTCTTTGATTTCTTCATAATCTGTCAGACGTAATTGTTCCTGAATAGATGTCTGTTCTTCCGTCTTTCTTCGGATTTCCTTCTGAATCTTGAACAGATCATACCTGATCTGCTCCATATCTGCATCTAGATCTTCCAGATGTTCTTTCCTCTCTTTCAGATATTCCAATAGGCGTTTGCGAAACGCCACAACACCGCATAAATACGGCATTTTTTGTTACCTAAAAACAAATAACTCCTCACTGGACATGGTATAATAGAGTTGACTAAAAACTATAAACCTACATCCAAGAAAGGAGTTATTCTGATACTTATGATACCATATAAACAGCTTTCTTTGGCAGATATTTTTTCAGATTGCCATGAAAAATTTGAAAATGACAAACCTGCTTTTCTTTCTCTATTAGAAACACATATCGATATTGATGAGTTAATTCCGATTTCTTTTAGAAATCATTTCTATGCATCGACAGGCAGAACCCGTAAATACCCTTTGCAAGCTTTTCTGTGGGCTTTGATTATTCAGCGTATTTTTTCTATCCCTACGGATCAGCTTCTCCTGACTTTTCTCGCTTACTCAAAATCACTTCGGGAATTCTGCGGTTTTATTAAAGTCCCTGACGCTTCCAAAATCACCCGATTCAAACAGGATTTTTTAGATGACCTCCAGCTTGTTTTCGATAACCTTGTTGATGTTACCGAGCCTATCTGTCA
>CAKRCL010000081.1 GCA_934307335.1 uncultured Dorea sp.
TGACAGAAAAACTGCAGAATGTATTTAAGAATCTTAGAAGTAAAGGAAGGCTTACCGAAGCAGATGTGCAGGAAGCGCTGAAAGAGATTAAGCGTGCACTTCTGGCAGCCGATGTAAACTTTAAGGTTGTAAAGGATTTTATTAAAACTGTTCAGGAAAGAGCAGTTGGCCAGGATGTTATGAATGGACTGAATCCGGGTCAGATGGTAATCAAGATTGTGAATGAAGAGCTTTGCAATCTGATGGGGTCTGAGACAACTGAGATTAAACTTCAGCCGGGAAGTGCTATTACAGTAATTATGATGGCAGGACTTCAGGGAGCAGGTAAGACAACCACTACAGCAAAGCTTGCCGGAAAGTTCAAGTTGAAAGGTAAGAAACCACTTCTGGTTGCCTGTGATGTATATCGTCCTGCAGCAATCAAGCAGTTGCAGATCAATGGAGAAAAGCAGGGTGTGGAAGTATTCACTATGGGTGAGAACCACAAGCCGGCGAATATCGCAAAAGCAGCTCTGGAACATGCACAGAAGAATGGCAATAACCTGGTAATCCTCGATACGGCAGGACGTCTTCACATTGACGAAGGCATGATGGCAGAGCTTGAGGAGATTAAAGAGACAGTGGATGTGCATCAGACGATTCTTGTTATCGATGCTATGACAGGACAGGATGCAGTCAATGTTGCAAAAGAATTTGATGAGAAGATTGGTGTTGACGGTGTGATCGTAACCAAGCTGGATGGTGATACCAGAGGTGGTGCGGCTTTATCAGTAAAAGCAGTTACCGGGAAACCGATTTTATATGTAGGTATGGGCGAGAAGCTTTCGGATCTGGAACAGTTCTATCCGGATCGTATGGCGAATCGTATTCTTGGTATGGGCGATGTGTTATCGCTGATCGAGAAAGCGGAAGCAGAGCTGGATATCGACGAGGACAGGGCAAAAGAGATGTCCAAGAAGATGAAAAAAGCCCAGTTTGATTTTGAAGATTATCTGGAGAGCATCAAGCAGATGAAGAAGCTTGGAGGGCTCGGAAGTATCATGAACATGCTGCCTGGTCTTGGCGGTATGGGAATGGGCAAGATGAAAGGTCTTGGCGATGAACAGATGGATGAGGCTGAAAAGGGAATGGCGCGTATGGAAGCGATGATCCATTCTATGACACCGGCAGAGAGAAGAGATCCGGATATTCTGAATCCGTCAAGAAAGCATAGAATTGCAAGAGGTGCAGGCGTGGACATTAGTGAAGTAAACCGCATGATCAAGCAGTTCAATGAAGCGAAGAAGATGATGAAGACATTTGCAAAGCCTGGTAAAAAAGGTAAGTTTAAGATGCCTTTCTAATAAATATGGTATATGGTGCAAGGCACTTTATATAAATAAAACTAATAAAAATAAATATTTTCATTTATGGAGGAAAAGAACAATGGCAGTAAAAATCAGATTAAGAAGAATGGGACAGAAAAAGGCTCCTTTTTATAGAATCGTAGTAGCAGATTCCAGAGCCCCTAGAGATGGAAAATTCATCGAGGAGATTGGAACATATGATCCGAACCTTGAGCCAAGCGGAATTTCTGTAGACGAGGAAGCAGCTAAAAAATGGTTAAATACAGGAGCTCAGCCAACAGAGGTTGTTAGCAAAATCTTTAAAGCAGCTGGAATTGAGAAATAGATAATTCGTGCCCGGAGGTACAAAGATGAAAGAGTTAGTTGAAGTCATTGCAAAAGCTCTTGTCGATGATCCGGAAAGCGTAACAGTCAATGAGCGCACGGAAAAGAAAACAACTATTCTGGAAGTACGAGTTGCTGATTCTGATATGGGAAAAGTAATCGGAAAACAGGGACGTATTGCCAAGGCGATTCGTTCTGTTGTAAAAGCAGCGGCAGCAAAAGAAGACAAGAAAGTGATTGTAGATATTCTGGATTAATCAGGAAGAATATAGGGGACAGACCAGGTGTTACCAGGCCTGTCTCTCTTTATTAGTAAAATCGATTCCTGAGTTATCAGGTAAAAGCGGAGGAAAATATGGAACAGTTATTACAAGTAGGTGTGATTACACAGCCTCACGGAGTACGTGGAGAGGTGAAAGTATTTCCAACCACAGATGATCCGGCAAGATTTAAAAAACTGAAGAAGGTTATTCTGGATACAGGAAAAGAACAGTTGAATCTGGAAGTTGAACATGTGAAGTTTTTTAAGCAATTTGTGATTTTAAAATTTAAAGAATTCAACAATATGAATGATATTGAACGTTATAAACGTTGTCCGCTTCTTGTAACCAGAGAAAATGCAGTGCCGCTCGAAGAGGATGAGTATTTTGTTGCAGATATGATTGGCATGAAAATCGTGACGGAAGATGGAGAAGAATTTGGAATGCTCAGTGATGTTATGGAAACGGGAGCAAATGATGTCTATGTCATTGATTCAAATGAGTACGGCGAAGTTCTTGTGCCTGCAATCAAAGAATGCATTTTGAATGTAGATATGGAAGCCGGAATCATAAAAGTTCATCTGATGAATGGTCTGATTTAAGGAGTGGAGAAGATGCAGTTTTATATTATGACATTATTTCCGGATATGGTTATGGATGGACTGAATACAAGTATTATTGGACGAGCTATAGATAAGGGGTTACTGGAGATTGAGGCAGTCAATATCCGGGATTATGCATTTAATAAGCATAACAGTGTAGATGATTATCCATATGGCGGAGGTGCCGGAATGCTGATGCAGGCAGAACCGGTATATCAGTGCTATGAGGCTGTGAGACAGAAGATTGAAAAAAAATCTGTTTGTCAACAAGAGCAAGAACAGAATCCTGTGAAAAGACCAAGAGTCATCTATCTTTCGCCGCAGGGGAGAACTTTTAATCAGACGATGGCAGAAGAGTTCGCAAAAGAAGAAGAATTAGTTTTCTTGTGTGGACATTATGAAGGTATTGATGAACGTGTATTAGAAGAAATTGTCACAGATTATGTATCTATAGGAGATTACGTCCTGACAGGTGGAGAACTTCCGGCAATGATTATGATTGATGCTATTTCCAGATTGGTTCCGGGAGTTTTGCACAATGATGTATCTGCAGAGTTTGAGAGTTTTCAAGATAATCTCCTGGAATATCCGCAATATTCCAGACCTGAGATCTGGCATGATAAACAAGTGCCGCCGGTGTTGATGTCTGGACATCATGCAAATGTAGAAAAGTGGCGTAGAGAACAGTCTGTAATTCGTACTGCAAAGAATCGTCCGGATTTGATTGAAAAAGCAGAACTTACTGAGCAGGAAAAAAAGCTTGCGGCAGATATTATGAATGAGAAAAAATAAAGTAAAAAATCCTTGCATTATACAGAGGTATATGATAAAATATAGCATGTTGTGAAGAAAAACGAGATGGTCCTCTGATACATATGTATTAAGAACGTCCAATTAAATAAGGAGGTCACACAGATGAACGATATTATTAAGAATATTGAAGCAGCTCAGTTAAAAGAGCAGGCTCCAGAATTCAGAGTTGGAGATACTGTAAAGGTTTACGGTAAGATCAAAGAGGGTAACCGTGAGAGAATTCAGATTTTTGAAGGAACTGTTCTTAAAAGACAGGGTGGCGGTTCAAGAGAGACATTTACAGTTAGAAAGACATCTAACGGAATCGGTGTTGAGAAGACATGGCCAGTTCACTCACCTAACGTAGAGAAGGTTGAAGTAATCAGAAGAGGTAAAGTAAGAAGAGCTAAACTGAATTACTTAAGAGACCGCGTAGGTAAGAAAGCTAAAGTTAAAGAGCTGGTAAAATAATTAAACGAAGAGAACAGAGTAAAAAAGGACAACTACATATTTGTAATTGTCCTTTTTCTGATATAAGGATAAATCTATGAAAAAAAGTTCTGTGCGAGGAAAAATTTGGGGCAGGGAAAATGCCCGTAAGAGAGCAGCGAAGAAAC
>CAKRCL010000082.1 GCA_934307335.1 uncultured Dorea sp.
GAAATTATGAATTAAATAATAAAAGATACAAATGAGGATTGAGAGTTATGGGGAAAAAGAGAAGATACATCACAGGGCTTGATGGCATAAGAGCAATTGCGGTTATTATGGTACTGGCATATCATTTGAAGCTGTCTTTATTTAAGAGCGGCTTTCTTGGTGTGACAGTCTTTTTTGTTTTATCAGGATATTTGATTACAGGTATACTGATTTCAGAAGTGGAAGAAAAAGGAACAATAGATTTGAAGAACTTCTGGTTGAGGCGTATCAGGCGTCTTGTTCCTGCAGTCATGTCAATGGCAGTTGTTATAATATTTGTCAGTGCAGTCGTAAACAGGGTTATTTTTACAAAGGGATGCAAGGATTTCGTGGCATCTGTTTTAGGATTTAATAACTGGTGGCAGATTTTTAATAAGGTATCTTACTTTGAAGCGGCCGGAGCACCGTCACCATTTACACATTGTTGGTCATTGGCGATTGAAACACAATTTTATCTGATATATCCATTGATTCTTCTTGCAGTCTATAAGTTAGCAAAAGGCAGAGAAAATGGACGGGCAAAGAGAGGTCTTTTGATTGCCGGAGTAACATTGCTGCTGGCGCTAATATCGGTCATTTTGATGGCTGCATTATTTAATCCACAGCAGGATGCAAGCCGGGTATATTATGGGACAGACACGAGAGCATTTTCTCTTTTATTCGGTGCATTACTCGCAATTCTGTGGGAGTACCGGATGGTTCCAAGAAAACTTTCAGCAGGTGTCAATATGGTCTTAGGTACTGTGTCTCTTGTAGTATTGATCGTGATGACAATGACAATCAGTGGTTCCAGTAATTTCTGGTACAGAGGAGGTCAATTTGTTGGAACAATTCTGACTGTATTGGTTGTTTATGCAGTATCAGGACGAAAGACTTTGCTTAGCAGGTTCTTAAGTAATCCAATATTGAAATGGATAGGAGACCGCTCTTACAGCATATATTTGTGGCATTATCCAATCATTTTGTTAATCAGTAAGGGCATAAAGGCATCCTGGTGGATTACATTGATCGAGATTGTATTAAGTGTTGTCCTGGCAGAGCTTTCTTACCGTTTTATTGAGACACCGATTCGCCATGGTATTATTGGGGAATATTTGAGCATTTTAAGAAGCAGACCGAAATCCAGACAGGAGAAAAGGCGTCAGGTACAGGTGGCAAGAAGAAGTTTAAAGGTAATGGCGGGTGCATTTGTACTGACCATGTCACTTATACTTTGTATGGTATTTGTTCCGAAGAAAAATGCTTTGGATACTTTAGAAAAAAGAGAGGCAAAGGCTGAAGAGACGAGTAAATTAGCAGAAGAAAAACTTGCTGAACAAAAAAAGAAGAATTCGGCAAAAGATAGTGACATGGTCAGCACCTCTGATATGACGGATGAGGAATTGCTGCAGGGACTTAATCTATTACTTATTGGAGATTCAATCGCGGTTGATGTAACGGATGATTTTTATGAAATCTTTCCAAATAGTATCAGTGATACAAAAATAGGACGTATTACGTCACTGGGGGAAGAGGTTTTTGATTCTTATATAAACGAAAAAGGCTGGGATGGCGATGGAGTTATTTTCGCATCGGTTTCAAATAGCCCGATCAATGGTGAGTTAGAATCTATTCGAAAGAAAATGGGAGATGATAAACCACTTTTTATAACAACAGTGAGAGTGCCTCATGAGACATTTGAAACAGAAACAAATGAAAAAATAAAAAAATTTGTAGAAGAAAATGAACACACATATATGATTGATTGGTATACAGCAAGTGAAGGTCATAATGAATATTTCGATGCAGATGATACACATTTGGTTCCGACAGGTGCGAAAGCATATGCAGATTGTGTAAAAAAAGCAGTCTTAGAGGCGTATAAAAAAGAAAACATTTTAATTCCGAAATCTCGTTTAAATTCGGAAAAGAAAAGTGACAGTAATTCTACAGAAATAAAATCTGATGAAGAAAAAAATGCAATACAAACGTCAGATATTTAACAATAAACACTGATAGAAATCTAACAAGAAAGAAAAATATTTAACGCTTGACTTTATTGTCAGACAGCTGTATGCTTGACTCAAAGTTGAACGAAGGATTCGTGAGATGCCACTATCATGTGGGACGCGACACGTGGAATGATAGAGCGGAGCCGAAGGGGCAAGCAGAAACTCTCAGGCAAAAGGAACGGATCTGGACAACACTCTGGAGAACAATGAGGTCATTGTACCGAAGAAGTAACCTGTTGATCACACGCGCAACGATCAGCAGGCAATCTTTCAGGTCAAAGGACAGAGGCAGATAAAAAGTAATAAATCTTAAGATTGTTAAGAAATTATTTTTTGTCTGTTTTTTTTATACCTATTTTTAAGGAATTAAAGGAAAAAAATATAAAATCAGAGAAAATGGTACACGAAAATTAAGATTGCGGAAGGGGAAGCAATCAAAAAAGAAGGAGGAATTTTAGAAAATGAACATGGTGGAACTGGTAACGGATTATGTAAAAGGCTATGATGAAGAAGTTGGAAAAGCAATTGAGCTGGAGTTGGGACGTCAGAGAAGGAATCTAGAGCTGATTGCTTCTGAAAATATTATTACGCCGGCAGTTATGATGGCTATGGCTACTGTACCGGCGAATAAATATGCTGAAGGATATCCGGGCAAGAGATATTATGGTGGTTGCGAAGATGTAGATATTATTGAGAATCTTGCCATAGAGAGAGTTAAAAAATTATTTGGCTGTGATCATGTATGTGTGCAGCCACATTCCGGAGCGAATGCTAATAACGCAGTATATCAGGCTTTGATCAAACCGGGAGATACGGTTATGGGATTGAACCTGGCACATGGCGGACATCTGACTCATGGATCACCGGTCAATCAGTCTGGTCTTTTATATAATTTTGTTGCTTATAACGTAAATGATGATGGAGTTTTAGACTACGAAGAGATTCGTAAGACAGCTCATGAATGCAAACCCAAGATGATTGTAGCAGGAGCTTCTGCTTATCCAAGAGAGATTCGATTTGATATATTTGCAGATATTGCAAAAGAGGTTGGTGCTTATCTTTTTGTAGATATGGCTCACATTGCAGGACTAGTCGCAGCAGGACTTCATCAGAATCCGGTTCCATATGCGGATGTAGTTACAACTACGACACATAAGACATTGAGAGGCCCAAGAGGTGGAATCATCATGTGTAAGGAAGAACATGCAAAAGCAATTAATAAAGCAATCTTCCCGGGAACTCAGGGTGGTCCATTGATGCATATTATCGCAGCTAAAGCAGTATGCTTTGGAGAGGCATTAAAGCCGGAATTTAAAGAATATCAGCAGCAGGTAATCAAGAATGCGAAAGCACTTGCAGATGCCTTAGTAGCAGAAGGGTTTAACTTAGTAAGTGGTGGAACAGATAACCACTTGATGTTAGTAGATCTTCAGAATATGAATATCACCGGAAAAGAACTTCAGAACAGACTTGATGAGGTCTATATCACAGTGAATAAGAATTCAGTACCAAATGATCCAGCAAGTCCATTTGTAACAAGTGGAATCCGAATCGGAACTCCTGCAGTTACAACAAGAGGTCTGAAGGAAGAAGATATGAAGGTTATCGCAAAATTAATTAAGATGACAGTTACGGATTTTGAGACAAAAGCAGATGAAATCAGAGCTGAAGTTACAAAAATCTGTGAGAAATATCCATTATATCAATAGGAAATATATCAGCAGGATGTATTTAAAATAAAAGGAGGAAATTAACATGGAGTTAAAGACACCACTTTATGACGCACATGTGAAAGCCGGTGGAAAGGTTGTTCCATTTGCAGGATATCTTTTGCCGGTACAGTACGGAACGGGCGTCATCACAGAGCACATGGCAGTCAGAGA
>CAKRCL010000083.1 GCA_934307335.1 uncultured Dorea sp.
GTATGTAAGCGCCAGAAACTGTTATTTGTTTTCAAAATGCATCCAGTCATGGAGAATGAATATGCTTATTTAAAAATGAAAGAAAAATATGAGGATTGTCCATATTTATTATTCTGGGATAATAGAGATGATATTTATGAAATCATAGATAAAATAGACCTGGCGGTTATTGACTACTCCTCTATTTTTACGGATTTTGTCAGCGCAGGTGTGCCTCATTATATTCGTTATGTATTTGATTACGATGAGGCTGTACAAGGTCTGAACCATGATTATATGGAAGTAACAACAGGAGAATTATGCTATAGTTTCTCTGAATTACTACAGGCGATTGAAACTTATAAAGATAGAGATGATTTGAAGGGAATAGACCGCATCAGCAATCTGTACTGGAAGTACTCTGATAAAGATTCCTTTGAAAAAATTGTTAATCAGACTTTAGAATTCACTGCAGTTGAAAGAGAATTTCCTACACTGTACAGCTTTGATATCTTTGATACTTTAATTTCAAGAAAAGTATTGGATCCAAGGGGAATTTTCTATAAAGTAAAAGAAGTGATAAAGAAGAGCGATTTAAATTATCCAGAATATTTTGTAGAAGAATATCCGAAACTGCGTATGTTTGCGGAAGCGGACGTAAGAGAATGTTATCACAAGACGATGGAGAGCAGACATTCCGAACGCCGTGAAATTTACATGAAGGATATTTTTGATAAACTGCAGTGGGTATATAATCTGACAGATGAACAGGCAGCATTTCTTATGAAGTGCGAGCAGGAAATAGAGATTGATAATACGATTCCTTTAACAGAAAATATCAATAAAGTAAAGAAGTTATTAGAGAATAAGGAGACCGTTGTATTAATCAGTGATATGTACCTGCCTAAGGAAATCATTGAGAAAATGCTTGAAAAGGCAGATCCGGTTCTGACACAGATTCCTCTGTTCCTTTCCAGTGAGTATGGCGTACAGAAAACTACGAGAAAGTTATTCTTAGAGGTATATAAGAGCTTTAAACCATTTTATGATTTTGGCAAATGGATTCATACAGGAGATGGAAGAGTACCGGATATTAATATGCCACGCCGTTTAGGCATTGTAGCTAATCAGATTGAAAAGCCTGAATATAATGAATTTGAAGGGAAATTAACCGAGCAGCTTGATAGCTATGATTCCTATCTGGTTGCAGCATTGATGGCCAGATTCCGTCAAAACCATTTATTTGATAAAGAAAGGTTTGTATACAGTTATGTATCACTTTGCTTTGTCCCTTATATTGACTGGCTATTAAAGGATGCGAAGGCTAGAGGATACGAGACATTATATTTTGTATCAAGAGACGGATATCATCTTAAACGTATAGCAGATGAAATTATTAAGATGAAAAATATTGATATAAAAACAAAATACATTTATGCATCAAGACGTGCATGGAGAATCCCATCTTTTGTACATGATATTGATGAGGGATTCTGGTTTAGTTACGGAAACTTTGCGGGTGTTACCACTTATGATAAGCTGTTACAGGCTATGTCTTTATCAGAAGAGAAGTTTATGGAACTTTTCCCTAAGTTAAGTTACCTGAAAGAGGAAGAAGAAATCGAACCTGATGAAAAGAATCGTCTTGTAGAGATATTTAAAAATTCTGCAGAATATAAAGAATATCTTCTTAATCTGGCTAAGGAACAGAGAGTATCTGTTTGCGGATACCTAGAACAGGAAATTGATAAAACAGAAAAGTTTGCGATGGTTGAATACTGGGGAAGAGGATATACACAGGAGAACTTTACATCTCTGTGGAAGACGATTGCAGGAAATGATGCGAAATCCTATTTTTATTATTCACGAACAATATTAGCTTCTGATGAAGATAATATTCGTTATAACTTTACAACAGATAATGCATCACAGTTATTCATAGAGGCTATTTTTGCCAACATGCCATATAAGAGTATTGAATCTTATAAACTGGTAAATGGAAAATATGAACCGGTTATCAATAATATTTCTTATGATAAAGAGTTATTTAACGCTATGGAAAAATACCTTCTTGAATTCACAAGAAATTATGAAGCATTGGATGTTACAGACAGAGAAAAATTAGACAGGGGATTATATAATTTCATTTTAGATTATTATAAGGCCTATCAGGAAGATGAAATGTTTATCAAGGTACTTGCCCCACTGGTTGATTCTGTAGCATTATATGGACAGAAAAAAGAGTTTGCTCCTGCATTTACAGCAGAGGATCTTGAAAAGATGAAAGAGAAAGTGCCAAGAGGTAAGTTTACGAGAAACATTCGTATTTCTGTAGCAAGATCCTTTAAACCAGTACAGGATGAATACAGAAAGATGTATCAGCTTAAAGAAACCGATACACAGGGCGGCGGCTATCTCATTCCAGAAAAAACTATGCAGAGAAATGAAGAGTTTGAACAGAAGATACAGAAACTGACGGTGGATCAGATTGAAAAGCAGAAGATTTATAATGTTTTAGTTTCTGAGAATCCAGTGGAAAATAAGATTCTGTTTATGGCAGATGGTAAAAAGATAAGCTATACAGGATTCTATACCTTAGGAAAACTTTTAGAAGCACAAGATACATTTGCTGTTAAAGAGGTTAAGGCAAAAGAATATACAAACAAAGAAGATCTTCTGAAGGAAATAGCAACAGCACGATTTATTATTTGCTTAAAACCATTGGTATACCTTGCTATGATGACACTTCGAGAAGAGACAGAAGTTATCGTACTTGGAGAATCTGCATTCCCATTTATTCATGGAAGAAGAACTACAATAAGAATGGCAAAGAAACCTTTAGAATATAAAGAAATGATCCAAAAGCGTATGCATATTGACCATTTTCCAATCCCTTCTTTAGAGTTAATGCCGGTAATGTCTGAGATGTATGGAATTGGAGAAAAAAAAGCCTTTGAAATGAAAGGAAGCTGTCAGACAGACATATATTTCAATGAAGAGTTTATCAAAGAATCCAAAGAAAAAGTAGTTGCTTTATTCCCAGAAGCACAGGATAAGAAAGTAATTCTGTATATGCCATTATTGCGAAACAGAACGGCTGCAAGTGGTTATAAAGAATTACTGAATCTCGAGCGGCTGAAAAAACTCATTGGAGATAAGTTTGTGGTTGTATGTAATATTCCTCTTCCAAAAGGACAGTATATACAGAATATTGAAGTAGAGGGATTCTCTAAAAATATAACAAAGGATATATCTTTAAGAGAAGCGGTAGGTGCAGCAGATATCGTTGTTGGAGATTACAGAGATACGATGTTTGAGGTAGCTCTTATGAGAAAGCCAATCTTTATGACAAATTATGATGCAGATAAAGTCCTTAAAGATAAAGAACTTGTTTGTGCTATGGAAGAAGTACAGGTTGGACCGATGGTAGATTCTGAAGAAAAACTTGCCGAGCATTTAAGTAAATTAGATGAGTATGATTACAGCAAACAGGAAGCATTTTGTAAGAAGTATTTTACTTATTGTGATGGAAAGTCTGCGGAGCGAGTTGCACAGTATATAGAATCGGCTAAGTAGGCACTAATGATTTTTCAAACATGCTTCAGAGCGTGTTTGAAAAATTCGGAGAATAGTTGCATAATATTATAGAATCTTCTAAATGGGTTCTAATGTTCTTATTGAAAAATTCGGAGAATAAGCTGTACAATATATAAAATTTCCTAAATGGTTCTAAGAATTCTCTTTAATTTATGTTAAGGAGAATTCTTTTTTTAATTTTTTTGAAGAAAAGTGTTAATAATGATGTATAATTGTAAGAGAGAATGGCTTGGAGGAGTAGGAGAATGAATATATTTAAAAATTTAAAAGGGCATTTTTGCACGATTACCCACCACAAAATGTTAGTAATGAAAACAT
>CAKRCL010000084.1 GCA_934307335.1 uncultured Dorea sp.
GTATAAATCTATGCCGCGCCGAATACGACACCGCCTTTGGCAATGATCGCTCGCGCGAGTATGCTGAACATACCGCCGGATGAGCTTCTTCTCCTGGTCTTCGGGTCTGCCCATACTGCGTAGCAATTCGGCATACCGTTATACTTGATCGGACTCAGCACAGGACATGCGCTCTGGCAGATACCGCACGAGACGCAGTTATCCTGCACCTCGGGAAAAAGAAAGCCTTCGCTGTCCGGCTTCATTTTGATCGCGTTTTTCGGACATTTGTTATAGCATGCACCGCAGCCGGTACATTTTTCGTGCGGAACGACTCTGATGGTTTTATCTCGCATTAGAATTTTCCTTCGTATTAGATCTTTTGCAGCTTATGCCACATTCCCTTTATATGCTTCAAAGCTTTCTGTACAAACAACTTTATCTTTTTTATAGAGGCGTTTGCGCGGCTATCCGGGTTCTCTTCTTCTGCTGGACTTTCTACCTTTGCCATGTCCAACAGCGTCGGGGAGAGCTTGTTGTTTTTCGTAATTAGCCCGGCCTGCTTTAATTGACTTAGAACTGAATCAAATTCAAGCATTTTCCATCTCAGAAGTTCATTTTCGCTTGGCGGGAGTTTCCTCATATCCAGAGCATCTTTAAGCCACTTTCGGCTAAAGCTTATCTCCGGCTCCATTCTTTCCTTGACATCGTTGAAATCAATTTCTTCATTATAAATACAGCTTCGCTTGATTTCATCACACGAATAAACAAGGCGTTCCGTCAGTCCGGTAAGTCTGGCAAGACTTTCAAATCTTGTGAGCCCCCTCAGCTTATTGGGAAATGCAATCATTTCTTTCTCAAATATGATCGAGAAACAGAAGCCATGGAAAGAGTCTGTTACAATAAATTCTGAATTATAAAAATATTTCAGCCAATCGGAAATTTCCAGATTTTCCAGCACATTTTTATCGTTTGCCTGTTTTTTTAGCTTCTCAAAATCTCCCTGACCATCAAGAATAATATAGTATGGAAGATTCTTTTGACTGGCAACAAATTTGACTGCATTTATTTTTTCTTCATCAGGATTGAGAATATAGGCCAAGACATACGGAGTATGCAGTTCAGCTTTCGATAAAGCAATCGCTTCCAGATAATCGCTCTTATCACATAGGAAAACGGGGTCGACAGTTTTTACGGATGGTACGCCAAAGTCTCTGCCGCAAACATTAACGGCACTTTCTTCTCTTACGGATATTGCATCAAATCTGCTTAAATAGTACCCGACTTTTAGGCGCATATTTTCCGGGTAATAAACATACTCATGGCCAAAAGATGTCGAATATGCAATTTTTTTATGCTTGTTGTCAACAAAATCTAGGAAGAAATAATACGACCCAACGTCTTTGTTACTATACCAGTTCCACAGCTGATCCGAGCCGACTAAAAAAGTCTCGCAGTGATAATTGAATAATCCATATTTGGATAATGGATACATCATGCTTTCTTCGTAAAAATGTTTCGCGAACCTTCTGGACGCTGTGTTGGGCTTTTGTTTGGGAACCTCTTTACCAACAATGGGGAAATCAAGCATGAGAACCGTTTTCCCAAAGGACTTCAAAACCCGGTTCATTGCAAAGCTTGTTATTGCGCTACCATAATTCAGCCCATACCACCAGCCAACATATCCTATGTCAAATCTTCTGTTCAAGCCATAATCAACCGCTTTCTCTACGCTATAATGATATTCATTGATCAGGTTATAGAACCTGTTCCTTCTTGAATGGTGGACAGAGGAATATTTGATTTGGGCATTATGCTTTATTGCATATTCCAACGGCATTTCTTTGCAGATAAGAGCCTTATTTTTTATAGACTCAAGCAGATATTCGCCTTTTTCATTATTGCACAGAATAACGCTGGTGCCTTTTCCGTCATTCAGCTCTTTAGAATAAATCCCGATGCCCCAGAAATCGCCTAATGTTATATCGCCCTGACGCGGAAGTTTTGCGAACTGACAGTTCCCGCAGCATTTGCGCAGGCTTCCAAGGTTCAAGAAAACTTTCATATAAGGGCAATCGTTTCGTTTGGCCTTATAAACGTCGCCATTTTCAAATTCTATGGATGTTGCAACTCCCCAACCATCTATGGTTTTATCTCTGAACGAGACTCGCTTCGCTTTGCTATGGTGCTTTTCTTCCTCTTCTCTTATGAATTGTTCATATAATGCAGGAGATGGCACACCATGACAGACGATGTCAATAGTAAATAAATTTTTGTAATCGTTTTTTAGAAAACTCTTTAATCCGGCAACCTGACAAGGCGTGCCAGAAAATAAAACTGTACGCCCGGCATCAAGAAAATCTTTTACTTGTGTGTATATATTACCGGTATTGCTCTGCACATATTTTGAGCCCTGCAACTTCTTAAGTTCATCATATGTTTGTACAGCGATATGGTTTATTGTATAGCAATCTTCGGAATATGCCGCACCGCAAACTACGCCCTGCTTTGCAATCACTTCGTTTGCTAGCAAAATGAATGCACCGCCGGAGGAACTATTTTCTCTCAATGAATCGTCAGCCATAAGGCCATAACACTTGGGAGACTCATTCATGTACTGGGGCTGATTGACTGGACATACATTTAAGCACGCAGAACAGTTTATACACAAGGTTTCATCTATAACTGGATGAGAAAAGCCCTCGCAATCCTTTTCCGTTTTGATTGCGTTTTTCGGACATTTGTTATAACATGCGCCGCAGCCGGTGCATTTTTCGTGCGGAACGATTCGTATGGTTTTATCTTGCATTTTGAATTTTCCTCATTTTAGATCCTTTGCAGCTTCTTCCATATGGCTCTTTCTTCACTCGGTAATTCTTTTCCGTACTTGGCGAGATCGTGCTCCCGGAATATGTTGAGCAGCTGGACTGCCTGTTTCTTACTCGGCACAGCATTCGTGTCCAAAACTGTATATCTCAGTGCCCAGCCCAGCAGCTTCTCACCGTGCTCTTCAAGCAACCCAAGCTTATCCCAATCCGAGGTTATATGTTCTACAGCATCTATATGCCACTGCAGCTTTTTCTCAGGGTTGGCATCAGCCTTCTGCATCAGGGAACCGTTTCTTGTGACGCGATACCTATACAGACTGTCTGCTATAAAAGAAGTACTTCTGGCACGGGGAAAAGCTTTGAACTGGAATATGATATCCTCAGCGTATCTGAAATCATCTTCAAACTGAAGAGAGTGGGATTTCAAAAACTTCGACAGAAATGCCTGCCTCCAGACGAACGGCTTTGCTCCGGGGACATAAAGCAATGTATCCATCTCAAACCGGTTGAACCGCTGCGTTCTCGTATAGAGTACGCTCCGCAGCCATTGTGCGTTTTCAGGCATCGGGTATTTGGGGAAGAAATCACTTCCGAAGATAATAATCTCCGTGTACTCCTGCTGACCTTCCCACCATATACGCTCGCATGCGTTAGGTTCAAGATAATCGTCCGAATCAAGGAACATTATCCATTCGCCGGAGGCCGCGCGTATACCGGCGTTTCTCGCTGATGACAGTCCACCATTCTCCTTGTGAATAACGACTGCGCGGCTTTCTTCCTTGGCGTATTCATCAAGTATTTTTCCGGAGTTGTCTGTGCTGCCGTCGTCCACACAGATGATCTCAA
>CAKRCL010000085.1 GCA_934307335.1 uncultured Dorea sp.
CCATCACCTGTCTTACCTTCGGCATCTTTGCCCGCTCTATGTTCTAAATGTTCTACAATCTTTAATGCATTCGCCACTGTGTCGTGACTTTTCTGGCCCTTGATATTGACGATTGCTCCAATACCACAGTTATCGTGTTCAAACTGAGGACGATACAAGCCAGCTATTTCTTGTCGCTGTTGCCCGTTCATAATATCTGAGTCCTTTCTTAACATTTTTTATTTTTTCCTACTATACACCCATTTTTTTCATTTGTAAATAAAAACTTCTTTTCAAATTGTCAGATAATTAGAAAATTCATTATTAAAAAAGGAATAGTTTGATAACTATCCCTCGTTTTGCTTATTTTTTTCATTTGTGTCTGTATCCATACGCTGAAGCAACACATAAATACTTGAAGCAATGAATGCACATAATACAGTTGACACCCCTACGCGCATCGGATCAGCAAATAACCAGTCAAACCACTGGAATTTTGTACCAATTACCGACAAAATATTCGCTGTCACATGAGCAAGAATCGGCGCCTTCACAGAAGCATATTTTTCATATACATAACAGAACATCATGCCCATCAAGAAACCATAAAGTCCCTGCACAAGATTTCCATGTGTAAATGCAAATATAAGCGAAGAATACACTGCTGCTGCCCAAAACGGTGATGTATACCGAAGTCTTTTAAAAACAAGTCCTCTGTACACAAGTTCCTCACAGATCGGCATCAGAATTCCAAGTACCAAAATCTGGGTCCAAAAACCTTGACCATACAGCGTCTGCATTGTATCCGAATATGTTTCACTGGCTGATGACAGATCACTTAAGAAAATCAGGTTATTCAGCCCCAACGACATTGCCGCAAACATAAAAACAATCGCAATATATTTCCACAAGTCGGCCTTTGCCGTCACGATTCCCAATTCTTTTTCTTTTTTACTGTCTCTGTGAAATAAAAATAACATCACCGGAATGGTGACAAGTGCTGCTGCTCCCTCAATGTAGACTACCCAGTTCATCATCTCATTCGAAATCTCATCATACAATTGACTTGTCTGCGCTGCACTCTGTGCAATCTGCATCATTGCATCAGCATCTCCACCGGTTTTCTGTATCAGATATAATGCTGAAAATATCGCTGCTGCAGCCATATACACCAGATATGCAATTCCAAGTTTTATGATCACAGATCCCCAGATATACCAGAAGCCTCTTCCGCCTCTTTGTCTCTGTTCCATCTATTTTCTTCCTTTCCATCTAACTGCTGTTTCTAATACTTTCCTTTTGAAAGTCTAATTAGCACGATGATTATTGTACTTCTTTTTCTTAAGAGATGCAATTAAAAAAGTATGAAATCTTTCAATGCTTCCCGGCTTGCACTTTCATACTCTCTCAGGTTCTGGGCTTTTTTTATCCTTTTTAACTCCTTCTTTGCCTCCGGACAATTCATTCCCATATAAGCCCACAATTCTTTTAATTTAAAAAGCGTATTTTTCTCGCCCATACCAACTTCCAGATAATCCAGCTTGATCTGCTCCAGAAAACCTGCGACTTTTCCACGAAGATCCTGCTCTATAACTTCATTTTCCACCTGACCATTCTCTTTCATGCGAATAGTCTGAAGTAATGCCGGATTCATAAGAATCCCTCTTCCAAGCATATATGTATCCACTTGTGGAAATTCCCGCTTTATCTTTTCATTATCCTGCTCTGAAAAAATGTCTCCATTATAGCAAAGCGGAATCTTGCTTTCCTTTACCGCATCACGAAACACATCCAGATTCGGATGATTCTTATAAAAATCTTGTTGCACCCTTGGATGAATAATCAACTCTTTCACCGGATACTGATTATAAATTTCCAAAAGACGCACAAATTCTTCCGGGTCATCCTTACCAATCCTCGTCTTAATTGAAATTTTAACATCACATTTTTCATAAATTTCGTTCAAAAAACAATCAAGCTTTTCCGGATCAGACAGAAAACCCGCCCCTCTTCCTTTTGACACAACCGTTTTTGAAGGACAGCCCAGATTCAGATTCACTTCCTCGTAACCATAAATCTTCAACTTTTCCACAGTATGCAAAAAAGAATCCGCATCATTGCTCATAATCTGTGGCACCAGGCACATACCCGGACTATGTTCCGGCATCACATCATTCTTCTCCTTTGTACTGAATCCCTTCTTCGTATGTGGTACTAAAAACGGTGTAAAATACTTGTCCATCGGCGCAAACCACTGATGATATGCTCTCCGATAAATATATGTCGTAATTCCCTCAAGTGGGGCAAGATAATATTTCATCGATAAAAATCCTCTCATTTTTGATAAAAAGGGCACCTTTAATCCATGATTATATTAAACAATTGCCCATCTCATTTTTGTGCATTTTGCGCGTGGGTTTCTGACACATTCCTGTGCTGACGGACGTATTACATCTTTTGAAATCTCACTATAAAATCCTGCTTTTTTGCCTTCTTTAAATGCACGCTTTACAAGACGGTCTTCTCCGGAATGGAACGTAAGAATTGCAATTTTTCCACCTGGCTTCATAACACTTGGTAATTTTTCCAAAAATGCATACAAAACTTCAAATTCTTGATTCACATCGATTCGAAATGCCTGGAATGTTCTCTGACAAGATTTTTTTACTGCTTCTTTTTTCTCTTTTTCCGGGAGAAATGCTAACGCTTCTTCCACAGCTTCTTTTAATTCTGTTGTTGTTTCCGGAGATTTTCCACGTTTTCTCCAATTCATCAACACTTCTGTGATTTCTGCTGCATATGGTTCATCTGAATTTTCTACCAGCATGCCTTCAATTTCTTCTGCGTCCATGGATTTCAGTCTCTCTGCCGCACTCTCCCCTTTCTGTGGGTTCATACGAAGATCCAGCGGTCCGTCAAATTTATATGTAAATCCTCGTTCCGGATTATCGATCTGCATAGAAGATACCCCAAGATCAGCCAGTACAAAATCAAACTTTCCAACTTCTTCTGCTACCTGATCGATATCTGCAAAATTACATAATTTCACAGTCAGAATATCTTCTCCATATCCGAGATCACGAAGCCTCTTTTTTGTCTTTTCAGACTCGATCGGATCTACATCCAATCCATAAATATGTCCCTGACCTTCCAGTTTTTCCAGCATCTTTCTCGTATGTCCGCCATATCCAAGCGTTGCATCAAGCCCTTGCTGCCCCGGCTGTATATCCAGAAAATCTAAAATTTCCTGTACACAAATAGAAATATGCATACCCGCCGGTGTACTTCCCTTACCAATCACCTTCTCTATCGTATCTACATACTTTTCCGGATTCAGCTCTTTATATTTTTCTTCATACTTTTTCGGATGCGTCCCCGAATAACGTTTTCTTCTTTTATGAGGCTGCCTATTTTTCTCATTCAAAAAATTATCCTGAGTTCTCTGCCCTTTATTTTCTTCACTCATAACCAATTTCTCCATAAAAAATTATGTGAATTTTATTTCTTTGCTTTTGGCAGAGTTAAGTTTAACACAATCGCTACAATAGTTGCAAGAACTACCGGAGATTTTCCAAATAT
>CAKRCL010000086.1 GCA_934307335.1 uncultured Dorea sp.
ACACCATATCCTTTTTTATTCTCTCATAAATAACATTTTTCGTCAATTGGCACTACGCTACATTTTTAAATTGTTTGAACTATTTTTATAGGCATTATACTAAAGAAATATCCATTGACATCGGGACATAACATTTTCCATGTACCATCTGTGTATCATCTGTTGTTTTCATGCCCATATGAACATATTTTCCCACTGCTTTCGGAGCTGCATCAACAGTCATTTGTGTCTTATGCAGCACATCTTTACAGTACATTTTGGCATAGTCAAAAAGAAGCCTCCCTGCACCTTTTCCCTGACAGGATTTTTTTACATAATAATTACAAATATGTCCTCTTGCCTGAAGCGAAATTGTCCCCTCCAGTTCTTCACCTTCAAAAACTCCGAACATGAACAATTCACCCTTTTCACACAATTCATCCATATGCTCCGGTCTTAAATATTCGCGAAATGTATCAATACCTTCCTGTTCATACGCTTCTGCTACGTCCATGCAAAATACGCTCCAGATAATATCCAGAGCGTATTTTCTTTCTTGCTTTTTCAATTCACGCACGACCAAACTATGTTCTTTATTCATATTTTGATTCTCCATACTATACTTTTTTTCAAAAGTCTTCTTTACATACCGCCTTGAGTCAGCACCTGCACATTTTTCGCAATATAATCCACCAATGATACCACTGTGAGGATTAACGAAAGCCAGATTAAGATTGTTCCGATCACATCGAACACACCACCAAAATCTGCAATCAATACAATAATCATCGCCATCTGAGAAACCGTTTTGAATTTTCCCCAGTAACTTGCGGCAATAACAATACCGTTATCTGCAGCCACAAGGCGAAAACCGCTGATGATAAATTCACGAGCAATAATAATAATTACAAACCATGCCTGTAATTTTCCTAAAGGAATCATACAGATCATAGCTGAACATACAAGAAGTTTATCTGCCAGCGGATCCATAAACTTTCCAAAATTAGTCACAAGATTTCTCGCACGGGCAATTTTCCCGTCAAGCATATCTGTCAGACTGGCAACACAGAACAGAACCAACGTAATCCATTTGTTTGCCGGTCCTCCTACATCCGTCAACATAAAAAACACAAAAAACGGAACCATAATAACTCTTAATACTGTCAGTTTGTTTGGTAAATTCATTATATCAACTCTCCTATCAAATCATATTCCAATGCACCTGTTACACGAACTTTTGCAAAATCTCCGGACATTAATTCCTCATCGGTATTGATAAAAATCAGTCCATCGACATTCGGTGCATCTTTATAAGTTCGTCCCACATACGCATTTTCATCTGCAACTTTTCCTTCAATCATGACAAGTACTTCTCGTCCGACCATATCTTCGGCAAGGTCAAATGCAATCTCTTGCTGAAGCTCCATGAGATCCGCCTGTCGATCCTCTTTTGTCTCTTCTGGAATCTGATCCGGCAATGTAGCAGCAGGTGTGTCTTCTTCCGGTGAATAAGTGAAAACTCCAAGTCTGTCAAACTCCATCTCATCAACGAAATCTTTCAACTCTTCATGTTGCGCCTCGGTTTCTCCAGGAAATCCTGTTATGAGTGTTGTACGAAGAGCAATATCCGGAATCTCCTTGCGAAGTTTTCCAATAATGTCTACAAGCTGGGCTTTTGAAGTTCTTCTTCCCATTCTCTTTAACACGTCATCACTTGCATGCTGGATTGGCAGATCCAGATAATGACAGATTTTTTTCTCTTCTTTGATTGTCTGAATCAATTCATCGTAAATTTCTTCCGGATAACAGTAAAGAATTCGAATCCACTGAATACCGGAAATCTTACAAAGTTCTCTAAGCAGCTTATGTAAAGACTTTTCACCGTAAATGTCTTTTCCATATACCGTTGTCTCCTGGGCTACTAAAATCAGTTCTTTTACTCCCTGATCTGCCAGTTCTTTTGCTTCTGCAATCAACTTCTCCATCGGAACACTTCGATAATTTCCACGAAGTTTTGGGATAATACAGTAGGTACAATGCTTATCACAACCTTCTGCTATCTTCAAATATGCATAATGACCACCTGTCGTTACCAGTCTTTTTTCATTTACCTGCGGAAGTGCATTGATATCTTCCAGTACAAGATGTCCATTTCCCGCAAGTGCTTCCTCAACAGCTTCTACAATGTGATCATAAGATGTTGTACCAAGTACTGCATCTACCTCCGGTATCTCATCCATAATTTCCTGTTGATAACGCTGCGCAAGACATCCAGTTACAATCAAGGCTTTCAGCTTTCCTTCTTTTTTGTATTCTGCCATTTCAAGAATTGTCTGGATACTTTCCTCTTTTGCATCATGAATAAAACAACATGTATTCACAACTATGATATCCGCATCCTCCTCTGCGTCGACGATCTGATATCCTTTCTTATCCAGAAGTCCAAGCATAACTTCTGAGTCTACCAGATTCTTGTCACAGCCGAGGGAAATAAATAACATGTTCATATAATTCTCCTTGTGTCCTTATTTTTCTAATTAAATCTTTTCCAGATTCAGTTAAATAAGGCAGATACCAGACGGTATCTGCCCAGGCACACGGCACACCGTGTAATACTCTCTCTATTCGTTATCTTCTGTCTCTTCAGCTTCAGCAGACTCTTCTGTCTCATCCTCTTCCTGAATATCAAGAATATCATTCTCATCTGCCATCTCTTCTGCTCGTTTTGCCTCAAGCTCTGCAAGCTTTTCAGCCTCTTCTTCACCTATAACAGTGATCTTGCCCTGATTCATCTCGCTGATTGCGATAGAAAGCGGCTTTTCACCCGGCTTTGTATTTACTAATGGCATAGAACCATCAATAATCTCTCTTGCTCTCTTAGCTGTAGCCATAACAATAGAATAACGGCTGTTAACAACCTTTGTCTCGCCTTCCTCAACGTCTTTATTAACAACTTTCATTAAGTCTGTGTAAGATGGATGTAACATGTACACTATTCTCCTTTCAACTCTCTCTTCATATTCTCTATAAATGTCTGATTACGGAAACATCTCTCATGTTCGCCCTGAATCAGATGATGCATCTCTTCAACACACACATCCAACTCATCATTCACGACCAGATAATCATATTGCCCCATATACTCGGACTCCTCGACAGCTCGCTTCATACGTCCGTCGATCACATCCATTGTCTCAGTTCCACGTCCTTCCAGACGCTTTCTTAATTCTTGGGAACTTGGTGGTGTCACGAACAATAATAAGGTATTCGGGAACTTCTCTTTTACCTTTAATGCCCCCTGGATCTCAATCTCCAGAATCACATCTTTCCCAGCCCGTAACTGTTCTTCAACATATGCCTTCGGTGTTCCATAATAATTTCCCACGTACCTAGCATACTCTATCAACTCATCTTTCGCAATCATTTTTTCAAATTCTTCTGTTGTTTTGAAAAAATATGCCTTTCCTTCTTCTTCTCCCGGTCT
>CAKRCL010000087.1 GCA_934307335.1 uncultured Dorea sp.
ATATCTTTGTCCTTTCATTTTTCATCATCTTTTATCAAATAATAAAAGATAATATGTCTCTATTTATAATATTCGACATAACCTTTTCATTTCCTTTAATTTTTCCAAGATTCTGGTATAAAAAATTCTGTAAATTTCTTTACTGCATAGGTATCTGTCATTCCTGCAATATAATCACAGACGACCTGTGACAATTCTTCTCCTTTTTTCAGCATATTCTGTGAATGTTCCGGGAGAAATTCCGGATTTTTTATATAGAACTCATATAGATTCGTAATCATATGAATGGCCTTGCTCTCTTCTTTTTTAGCGATTGGATTTCTATATACATTTTCAAACATAAATCCACGCAGGCCAAGCATAGCCTCATGCACCTCATCTGACATGCATATGACCGGCCGGTCCATACTATTAGTAATAACATCATGAATCAGCCTGTTCAATCTTCCTTTTACAGATGTTCCTAAAACATCGGTATATTTCTTTGGTATCTCTTCTTCCGTCAAAATTCCCCCTCGAATCGCATCATCAATATCATGATTGATGTAGGCAATCTTGTCTGATAGACGCACAATCTGCCCCTCCAGTGTAGCCGGATGTCCACTTGTCTTATGATTACGGATTCCATCAATGACTTCCCTTGTCAAATTCAGACCCATACCTTCTTTTTCCAGACATTCCACCACTCGTACACTCTGTTCATTGTGTCGAAATCCTCCCGGACGCACTTCGTTCAGAGCACGTTCTCCTGCATGTCCGAACGGCGTGTGTCCAAGGTCATGTCCAAGTGCAATTGCTTCCACCAATTCTTCGTTAAGTCTGAGTGCTTTTGCAATTGTCCTGGCATTCTGAGATACTTCCAACGTATGTGTAAGCCTGGTTCTGTAATGATCTCCTTTCGGCAGCAAAAAAACCTGTGTCTTTTGCTTCAATCTTCGGAACGCCTTGCAATGAACAATCCGGTCTCTGTCTCGTTGAAAGACCGGACGAATATCGCATTCTTCTTCCGGCCTTTTCCGACCTTTTGAATATTTACTTAAAGTCGCATATGGACTTAAATACTCCAGTTCTCTTTCTTCCATCTGTTCTCGGATCATCATGAAAAATCACTCTCCTCGTCCAATCCTTACTTTCTGAAATATTTTGTTATTTTTTATTATATAACACTTTCCCAGTCTGTGATATATATTTCTCCAGGTAATTTTTCAAAATGATTTTTTAGATATAATGATATCTTTTTCTTTGTCTGATGAAAAACATAACGGTCACGCACAGTGTGCCAAGTTCTGCAACTGATACTGCACTCCAGATTCCATTAATTCCAAAGAAAAACGGAAGTATTAACACTGCTGCCAGTTGGAATAACAGTGTTCGAAGAAATGAAATAGCTGCCGAAATCATTCCATTATTTAAAGCTGTAAAGAATGCTGAGCCATAGATATTAAATCCATTGATCAGGAAGCTGATAAAATAAATTCGAAATCCATGTCTTGTCATTTCAAATAGCTCGACATCATATCCAACAAACAGCTTTGCAAGTGGTGTTGTCACGACCTGGGCAATTGCAAAGAGTCCAATTCCCCATAGACCGATCAAACTCAGACTCTTTCGGAACATGTTCTTTAATTCGCTGTGATTATTTGCCCCATAATGATAACTGACAATCGGAGCACTTCCAATCGAATACCCGATAAATGTTGCAATAAAAATAAAATTTGCATACATGATCGAACCATACGCCGCCACGCCATTTTCTCCTGCCACTCTCATAAGCTGCAGATTATAAAGTGAATTGACAACTGAGCTGGACAGATTCGTCATAAATTCGGATGCTCCGTTGCTACACGCTTTTAATAAAATCTTCCCATCAAAACTTGGCCTGCCAAGTCGTAAAAGACTGGAATTCTCTCTTGCAAAATAAAATATAGGATATAGCCCACCAATAAATTCTCCACAGACAGTGGCGATTGCTGCTCCAGCAAGTCCTAAACCTAACCGCCCTATAAATACATAATCCAATATCATATTCGTCACACCTGCGACAATAATCACTTTTAAGCCAAGCTTCGGTTTTTGTGCTGTCACAAAAAAGCTCTGAAACACATTTTGCAAAAGAAATGCTGTAAAAGAAATGTAGGAAATACGCCCATATAATATGCAATCATCCAGAAGCTCACCTGTTGCTCCAAGCATCACAGAAATCGGCCGGATCAAAATAATTCCCAGTAAACTCACAAGCAGTCCGCCAATTATCGTAACATAAACCAGCATTGAGAAATATTCATTCGCCTTTTCTTTTTTTCCTTCTCCTAACGTCTTTGCAACAATTGCACTTCCCCCGGTACCAATCATGAATCCAAGTGCTGCTAATCCCATCAAAACCGGTAATACAAGATTGACAGCTGCAAATGCCGTCTTTCCCACATAGTTAGACACAAACAGTCCATCCACCACACCATAGATAGATGTAAAAATCATCATAATGATTGATGGCAATACAAATTTTAATAATTTTCGATAAGTAAAATGATCCGATAACTGAATCTCCATAATTATTTAACCTCTTTTAACTTTTATCTTTAAGCTTTTATAATTTTCTGACATGCTCTCGAAGTGCTGTATTATATCTATCATAAAGTTCCAGCATCTTCTTGCATTCATCCTCACTCATACTAAAAAATGCCTGATTTTCCGCTTCAATCACCGGATAAATCTTCTCTTCCATTAAGCTCTGCCCCAGTGGTGTCAAATGGATATGCATATCTCGTCCTTTTCCTTTCTCCAGGATCAGATATCCTCCTTGCTCTAATTTCCGGATTGATGAATTCACCGTCTGTTTCGGAATACAACACATCTGGCAAATATCTCTTTGAAGGCATCCATCTCCCATCTCACAAATAGCATACAAAATGTCAAATCCACTCAGAGACAACCCTTGTTTTCCGGAAGCTTCTCGATATATATCATTAAATTCTTTATAAATATGATTAAACTCTATAACCTGAGGACTCATATATGGTTTTTTATATTCTGACTTCATAACCTTTTTCTCCCATTACTTTTTATGTCCGATTTCAGACTCATATAGTATAGTCCGATTTCAGACTTATGTCAAGCACTATGATTCACACATAGGAAGGACCTTTCGAACAATCTCTTTCAAGTATTAGCGTAACAAAGTTTTTTCCAGAACAAAGAATGTGCCTCGGCACATTCTCGCGCTGAGCGCGGTCGCTTGCGACATAATTCTTATTCGCGCGAGTGCGCATCCTGCCGGAGGCTTTTTGTATAATAGGAAATGCAATTTCCTATTATACAAAAAAAGACTCAAGCTTTCACCTAAGTCTTTTTATTTAAGATGCGGAAGACGGGACTTGAACCCGTACGCAAGCAATATGCACAAGATCCTTAGTCTTGCTCGTCTGCCAGTTCCGACACTTCCGCAT
>CAKRCL010000088.1 GCA_934307335.1 uncultured Dorea sp.
AACGAGCCTGGGGGGATTCGAACCCTCGACCTACGGCTTAGAAGGCCGTTGCTCTATCCAGCTGAGCTACAGACTCAATCTAGCTCTTTAGAACTATCTCTCAAAGCTTTAAGGCTTTAAGAAAGCGGGTGATGGGAATCGAACCCACGTATCCAGCTTGGAAGGCTGGTGTTCTACCATTGAACTACACCCGCATAAGTCGGGGTGACAGGATTCGAACCTGCGACCTCCTGGTCCCAAACCAGGCGCTCTAGCCAAGCTGAGCCACACCCCGTTGTTCATCTCTGTGCCGCTAACTCCGTGACACAAATAGTATTATATATGACACCCCCTCATATGTCAACAACTTTTTTTAATTTTTTACAAAAAGTTTTTCCACAGATTTTACAAATGCCAGAAAGCCCGATTTTACGGGCTTTCTCAGACTTTTTAATTTTAAAAAAACTTCTTATACATACTTCAATTCCACTTCCGGTCGAGTATTTTTTTCTAATTTCATCACCATATAGGTTGCTTTTCTCCCCTGTTGTCTCGGGAATGATACGCTCCCAGGATTAAGCGTCACAAGATCATTTTCCACATCAAGAAACGGTCTGTGCGTATGACCATACATGACAATATCTGCCCCTCGACGTCTGGCCTCTTCTTTCAAATGCATTTCTCCCATGCTGACATAATAGGCATGTCCATGCGAAATAAATATATGGTGCCCCTCTAACTCAAATTCTTCTTCTCGCGGCAGTCTTGAAAAAAAATCATTATTTCCAGCTACAATGTGTGCCGGGCAATCAAAAATTGCTTCTATGTAGTCTTCATCACCTTCCACATCTCCAAGATGAATCAACATATCTGTATCCGGATTGCTCTCGCAGATTTTTTCTATATTTTTTCTGGAACCATGTGTATCACTAACAATTACAATCTTCATATTTATCTGTCTTCCAATCTGTCTTCTAAGAGTTTTCTCATCTTGCGAAGTCCTTCTCCACGGTGACTCAATTCATTTTTCTTCTCCGGGTCAAGCTGGGCACTGGTGCAGCCATATTCCGGCAGATAAAAAATCGGATCATAACCAAATCCATTTTCTCCGGATATTTCATACC
Source organism: uncultured Dorea sp. (assembly GCA_934307335.1). Lineage (GTDB taxonomy): Bacteria > Bacillota > Clostridia > Lachnospirales > Lachnospiraceae > Dorea. The sequence goes on from CAKRCL010000088.1 coordinate 1,104, forward strand.
CAATGCGTCCTTCCATTGTTCCACGCACAACTTCCGTACTTCCATCCGGCAATGCCGCTGCAATCGCACACACAAATCTCGCTGTTCGTTTTTCATCCGGTACGCCTTCCAGTCTGTCAATCAACGCCTGATTTTTAATATCATAAGAAGTATCCTCACCCATATATCGCGCTGAATAGATTCCCGGCTCTTTATTCAATGCATCTATCTCAAGCCCGGAATCATCTGCCAGAACAACTGCATTTTTATATTCCGGCATTTGCTGTGCAATTTTTGCAATTGCAGTTGCTTTAATAAGCGCATTTTCCTCAAATGTCTCACCATCTTCAGTGACATCCGCCTGAATTCCAGCCTCTTTTTGGGACAAAATCTTGCACCCAAGATCTGCCAGAATCATACGGATTTCTATCATTTTATTTTTATTTCCCGTCGCAAATATAATCGTATCCATCTTTGTTTCCCCTAAGCTTTCTGCATTTATTTTTCTCTCGGTTTCTTTGGCGGTTTCGGTCCTAAAAACTGATAGAAATATGTCTTCAACATTCCGTTATAAATCTTACGATTCTTATCCGCTTTCCGGCCAAAATAACGCTCCGCATCTTCATAAGAAGTAATCATATACGCAGACCAGCTATCCAGCCTCTTAAAGCTCTCGCCAAATGCACTGTAAAGCGCCGGAAGATCTTTTTTATCTTCAAGTCTCTCTCCATATGGTGGATTTGTAATTACAAATCCATATTTTTTCGGATGATGTAAGTCCTTGACATCTCTTTCTTGAAAATGTATCAAATGATCCACACCTGCTTCTCTTGCATTACGCCTTGCAACTTTAATCACAGAGCTATCTACATCATATCCCTGAATATCCACTTCAATATCATCCTCAATCAAATCATTCGCTTCATCTATCGTATCATACCATACTTTTTTCGGAATAATATTCATCCAGGACTCCGCAGTGAACGAACGATTCATTCCCGGCGCAATATTGGCCGCCATCATAGCCGCCTCAATCGGAAATGTTCCACTTCCGCAAAACGGATCCACCAGAATTCGTTCCTTATTCCACGGCGTCAGCATGATAAGTGATGCTGCCAATGTCTCAGTGATCGGAGCCTTTCCCGAAACCTCACGATATCCTCGCTTATGTAGTGAAACTCCGGAAGTATCGATTCCCACCGTCACCACATCTTTCATCAAGAATACTCTCACAGGATAGGAAGCTCCGTCCTCCGGGAACCATTCAATTCCATAATATTCCTGAAGACGGCGAACCATCGCTTTTTTCATGATCGACTGAATATCCGACGGGCTAAAAAGCTTACTTTTTATCGATGCCGCCTTTGCAACCCAGAATTTACCATTCTTTGGGATATATTCTTCCCAACGAAGACGCTTTGTTGCTTCAAAAAGCTCTTCAAAGCTTGTAGCTTTAAAGCTTCCTACTTTAATAAGAATCCTCTCTGCTGTACGCAGGAATACATTGGCACGGCATACAGCCTCTTCATCTCCGATAAATGTGACTCTTCCATCTTCCACTTCCGAAATCTCATATCCAAGATCAATAATTTCACGTTTTAATACTGCTTCCAGGCCAAAATGGCATGGCGCAATCAATTCCATTTTTCTCATATATTTCTCCAAATCATCATTTGCAATTAAAAAAGTTTTTCTTTCATATTACTTTTATTGCAGGATACTGTCAATCATTTCTGGCTGAATCTCTTCTGCATTTTTCATTTTTATGCATAACGAAAGGGCACACCTTTCAGTATGCCCTGACCTGCTTTTTTCTGTTCAGATTAATATTTGTCATTCTCATCATGACAATTACGATTGGATGTGTCTGATACATTCTTATTAGACGCATTCTTATTAGATGCGTTCTTATTAGATGCATTCTTGTCTTTCACATTATAACCATCTTCGTTGTAACTGTTTTTGTTAGATGAATTGTAATTCTTAGCCATGTTAATTCCTCCTAATCTTTTTTGTTGCAAGCTTAGTATGTCCCGGCTTAAGAATTTTATGTATCACTTTGCATTTTCATTACATTAGGGAACAAATTTTTCCGTATAATAAAAAAGTGTCTCCGACACTTCAACTCCCCTGCCCCTCATTCATGAGGGGTTAGGGGTTTCTTTTTGTTACTTT
>CAKRCL010000089.1 GCA_934307335.1 uncultured Dorea sp.
CTTGTAGACGGAGAATGGCACTTGTTCCGCGCTGAGGAGCAGGATGCCGAGCCGAGAGTTCCCTCCGGAACAATCCGCTTTTACATTGGCGCAACGTGCGAAAGCGAAACCCCTGTCACCGAACGGGAAGCCGCGCTTACTATAAGGCAGGTCAAGAGTCTGAAAGCCCTGCTTGAAAATGTTGAGCTCTGGACGGATGATAATCTTTGCAACAGACTTGACTTCGTCTTCGACGGTGAGTTTGAATTTGAGGACGACCCCGAACGATACCGCTTTTCTTATGAAAACGGTGTAATTTATCATGGTCACTATTTTGCAGAGATTCCGGACGGACAGATGCGGTATATCTGCGGAATCGATACCGGCAGCCGGTGGGGGCTGACACTGGAAGCGGATAACGTGTCCTCAGAGGGCATGACTCTGCGGCTCATCCGTTCTGATATATTCACGGGGGAACTGCTGACGGGCGCTGAGTTCTGGCTTGAAGCATGGGACGAAGCCCGGCTTTGCGCCGAACCGCTGCCAACAGACCCGGAATGCGTTGATTGGGTCACAGACGCCATTGCGATACCCAATGGAGAAACAACGGAAATTGCGATGGATTGGGGCTTCCTGTACGGTTCTTTGGAACCGGGCAGCTACCGGCTGGGAAAAGAGATTATGGCTGTCGGCGGCAGTGGAGGAAATGAAAAAACACTCCTTTATGCCTACTTTGAGGTGAAATGAAGATCAGGCTTATGCTTCAAATCCAACAAGAACGCCGCCGCACTCCGCATAGTAGCTGCAAAGTCCCCGAAGGGGATAAATCCGGATATTTGCACCCGGAAAGCGGTGAAGAATCGCTGTGCGAAGTTCTCCTGCGGAGTCGGTGTTTCTGCAATGTCCGATTCGGACGCAGCCGCCTGTATACCCGAGCCGTTCCATTTCTTCCTGAAGAAAATCTACCGTTCTTTTTCTGCCGCGGCATTTGCCCAGCAGGTCAAGCGTTCCCTCATCACTTGTCGTTCCCACAGCGCGGATGCCGAGCATTCCTGCCGCCGCGGCCGCAAGCTTGCCCACGCGCCCGTTCTGCGCAAGATTGTGCAGTGATTCCAGTGCGAAAATCAGGTGCGTGCGACGCTGATAGTCCTGCACAGAACGGCAAACGGCATCAAAGTCCGCACCTGCCGATAATTCAGAAACCGCTTTTTCTATGAGAAGGACGATCTCCGGGCCGGTCGAAAGGGAGTCTATGATACATATTCTTCGGGATGGACTGTTCTCCTCGCAGTTCAGTTTTGCGGCGCAGGCCGCTCGAAAGCTTCCTGAGAGCCCGCTGGTGATCGTAAAGGCAAGAACATCATCGTCTTCTCCAAAGGCCCGCTCCCAGTCAGCAACACTCGGACAGGCGCTATAGGAGCGCCCCTTTGTGCTGCGAAGGGTATCTACCATTGTTTCAACGTCAAGCGAAGCATCATCGCGGAATTCTTGCGTTTCCGTGCGGATGGTAAGCGGCACGCTGACAAAACTCACTTCATCCAAGGTGATAAGATCGCAGCTCGAGTCTGCAACGATTCGAATCCTGTTCATATGGTTTCCTCCGTAGTTGCTGAAAACTTGTTATCGGTTTTTGAAAAACCGATATAAACGAGACTATCAGATTATCAAACTGTTGTCAACGGTTTTTCAATAACTTATAAAAATGTTTTGAATAGCTGTTGAATTCTCTTTGTTGGCGATATATAATAGCAGCATGAAAAAGGAACTGAAAAACAGAATGAGGGAGGATATCTCCGGATTCCGTCTGCCGCGTTATGAACAGATCCCTGATGTGGGGCTGTACCTGGAGCAGACAGTTCGCTATGTCAATTCTTTCCTTGCGCCGTTGGGGGAGGTGGAGCTGACGGCATCCATGGCAAGTAATTACGTCAAGCATAAGCTGCTTCCCGCCCCCCGGAAAAAACTCTACTCGGCAGAGCAGCTTGCGCGCTTGATGTTCATTGCGGCCGTGAAACCGGTCGTTCCATTGGACGGGCTTCGACTGATGTTCAGCATTCAAGCGGAAAACTATGAAATCCAAACTGCCTACGATTATTTCTGCGATGAGTTTGAGAATATGCTCGGTGCGGCATTTGGAGTTGCGCCTGCGATGCAGGGAATTGGGGAAACGGAGTCCGACGAGAAGGATCTTCTCCGCAATACGATAACAGCAGTGGTCAATAAGGTCTATCTGGACCGCTACCTCGCTTTTTATAGGGAAGCACAGGACGCTGCACCCTCTGAGCAGGAATAAGTAATCGATATAATTACGAAGAAGTTCCGGACATCCGAGGATGTCCGGAACTTCTTGTGCGTGGCTGTGCAGTGCTCATGACACTAAAAAACGACTGACCCCCGATCGCGTTTCCGTGGTACTGCGATCGGGGGTCAGCCTTCGTGAATATTGGGATCTCTCATATTCAGTTCTCCTTGGATCGTTTTGCGTGGGCGGGTCTTGGTTTGCCATGACGCCGAATGCCACCTGCTCCATTTTTCACTCTTACGTTCTTCAAGTGCCGTGTTACGGTGCTTCTGCGTGAGTGACGCTGCCTGGTTAAGAGAGCGGCTCATTGACACCTTCGAAGCCATCTTCCCTATCGGATCAGCTTCCAACAGGGGAACTTAACTCTTCATTGGACTCACCCTTTCTGTACTTAAAGCATACCAGAGAAAGCCCTTATTGGCAAGCGGCAAAATCAACAAAATCAACAAAGTGGCACGATGCAAAACATAGATTTTTGCATATTTAGTTGAAATCGCTTGTAAGACACGAATTCTTCTGATATAATAAATTTGTTGCAAGTCGCCAGCTTTGGCGGCTTTTTTTCCTGCTCACAGGCGGTGAGGAGTCTGATCTTGCTTTTAAGCGTACTTTGCCATCAAAAGACACCTCTTGCACCAGTACCGGCGCAGGTGGAGAGTTGCGGTAATGTTCGAGATCGCTATATAGGCTATATTGTACAGACACTCGAGCATCACCTTATCTTTCGCACGATCTCTCCGCCTGCGAAAAGCCTTTACCTGCAATACTGTGTGCTAATTATATGCAAGTTCACTTATTCGTTAATAAGCCCTAATGTAACTACATAAGGATTCAGACATCTTTTTTATGTCAGTGCCGGATGTATTTGCCAGCAGGTCAAAGTTTCCCTTCGCTCCCCACGTCTGCTCAGTGAAGAAGGAATAATACTGTGCGCGGCTCCGGTC
>CAKRCL010000090.1 GCA_934307335.1 uncultured Dorea sp.
AAATCGCCACTTCCTCAATGTGCATCCATGGTTCGTATTCAAAATATTTTAAGTGGAAAGTGGAAAATAACTATTTTGTGGTATATTTCAGAATATGAAATCCAAAGATTCGGGGAACTACGCCGAAGATTAGGCGATATTACACAGTCTACTTTGACGAAACAGCTTAGAGAATTAGAGCAAGATGGGTTTATCTCACGATATGTATATCAAGAAGTCCCACCGAAAGTAGAATATTCTTTAACTGATTTAGGGAAAAGTTTTGTACCGATTCTTCAAGATATGAAAAAAGACATCTTTTTGAATACGATCTTAACGACATACTCTCGCACCTTATTTATACAAGAATCCTTTCCAATTCAACTTTTGAAATGTATCTGCCACATAGAAATCCACAAAATATTGTCCGACATCCCCATATTCGTTTTTCTTCATTGGAGCAAGATGACGTTCCATCATATGATAAACTGCTGTTGTCATCTGATCCCGTACATAGCTGCTCATGGATTTTATCCAGTATTTTTCACCCTCTTCTTTTTTCTTTTCCCGGATAATAATCCTGTGTATTCAAATCAAGATTTCTTACATCTATCGGATTTCCAACATCCAGATATACCACGTTATTCTCATAATCTTTTACCAGGGCAACCAGAATAATCTTTTTTCCGGTTTTTAATGCCAGATTCACTGGACCGTTATAGAGCGGTTTAATCAATCTGTTTAAATCATAGTTATGCGAACCCTCCGTGAATATCAAAATACTTTGCGTCTGTAATACACGTTCCATTTTCTCAGGAAACACACTTCTTTCCTCCAGATTTAGAATGTCAAATACAATCATGCCATTTAACCAGAACAAGTACACCTCAGGATTGTATCTTAATGTTTCTACCGAACCTACTATCAGATATGCGTTTCTGTCGATGACATTCAACATAGTTTCAATGTCTTCCGGACAGACATAACTTCCTACAAAAATATAACTTTCCTCTTTATCATCTAGCTTAGGATATCGCTCGACAACAATATTGTTGGCATTCTTTTTCGTTGACAGTGGGGAATTCGATAATGGTATTCTATCCGGTTTTAGATTTCCGTAATACTCTTGTCAGTGGTAAAATGATCTACGTCTTTTGTATTCAGTTGGTTGATAAATAAATTTTTATAATGTTTCATCTGTTTTCTCTTTTTCTATACCTTAAAATCTTCTTTGAAAATCCTGGCGTTTTTTCTCTTGCAACAAGTTCGCGGGCGTATTGTACATGAATTACTTCATATTCTCTATTCTTTGATAATCAACTTTTCCTGCTACTGTTCAAGGAAATTCATTTACTATTGTATAAACATTTGGCTGCTGATTCTCCCTAGTTTATCTCTCACCATTTTCTGAGTTCTTTTTCCAATATTTCACCAGAAATATCATCCGCTTTAATCACAAATGCCTTAAGTCCATTATCTTTTCCATATTTATGTCCAACAACACACCTTTCTCTTACATGCAATTTTCTGAAGTACGTCAGCCATTCATCATGATCGAACTTAGGAATTAATACCAATGTTTGATTTTTTTCTCAGATGTACTATCTGATGCCACTATCAAACATCTCCCTGCAAATCATTTTTCCACATTCTGTTTTGAAAATACTATGATAGGCTTTTAAAGCTGCTTCTTTCGATAAACCATCCTCCATAATATTAACCAGAAAATCGGCTTCTACTAATATTTGATAATCAATTTCATTAATGTTATCATAAGTATGGTGATGTGCGATCAGATACTGAACTCTATTAGATACATCTTGGTCAAAGCCTAATTCTCCAAGTAGCTTTTCTGCGATTGCCGGTCCTTCTTTTTCTTGTAATTTTCCATTGCAATTTCCATATTTTTCTTCACAGAAATGAATTCCAATATCATGTGTCAAAGCAGCTGCTTCAATGGTAAATAAACATTTCTTATCTACATTCTCCGTTTCTGCTATCAATTTTGCATAGCTATGCACTTTACAGAAATGTTGAATTCTCTTTGCATCTCCTCTATATAATTCAATCATTGCCAAATGTAATTTATTTATCATCTAAATTTTCCTCCTCTTGCACATTATAATATCTTTCAAATTAATTCTATATTTTCCGTAATATATGTCACATTTTTATTCTTGAATCCGTATCATTGGAAACAGTTAATTCAAAATGATTTCGATTTGTTTTTATAAAGCCTTCTTTTTGCAACTTTGATATCTCTGTAGACATTGCTGCACGATCAATACAAAGATAATCTGCCAGCTGCTGCCGGTCAAAAGGAATGTCAAAGGATAAAGACGAATGTCTGATGGATTCGGCTGACAGATATGACAATAGTTTATCCCTTGTCGTCCGCTTGCCAACATGTGTGATCTTATCGTTCAGGATCAGTATCTTATTTGCCAGGACACTGACCAGATTGCGGATCAGCTTCTGATGATGCTCGCATGCAGTTGGACAAGTGACCAGAAGCCTCTGGATATTTAACAAAATAATCTCACAATTCTCATCTGCTACCACACTGATATTCAGAACAGCCCCCGGGCTTGCTGCATACGGTTCTCCAAAAAAATCGCCGGCATGGCATTTTGATAAAATATTTCGATGTCCCCATAAGTCTTCCTGAATAACAAGAACACAGCCTGACACTACAAGTCCCATTACTTCTGTAGAATCTGCTGCTCTGAAAATATAAGAATCTCTCTCTTTTGAAACTGCTGTTGCCTCTACACAATGCAAGATAGATAATATCTCGTCATCCGTAAGACCTTTAAAAAATGAACTGTTTCTTAGAATAGGTAAATATTTTTTCAAAATCGTCCCCTCCTGTTGGAAATCAAACATACAAGTTGTATTTATCATACTATAATTCTGATAGAAACAAAAGTTAAATGTTATTGATGGAGGGTAAAAATGATAAGAAAGATTATTCGAATCGATAAAGAAAAATGTAATGGATGTGGTGCCTGTGCAACTGCCTGTCACGAAGGTGCCATTGACATCATTAACGGAAAAGCAGAATTGGTAAGAGAACATTTCTGTGACGGACTTGGTGATTGTCT
>CAKRCL010000091.1 GCA_934307335.1 uncultured Dorea sp.
TTCAATGTCCGTTCTGAATTTTCTCTTAAAGAATCTTCAGGGTTGTTGTCTATTATTTAATTATCAAGGATCTTTTTGTTGTCTCAGCGACAGCTCATTTATATTAACACAATCGCAATCGTTTGTCAACAACTTTTTTGATTTATTTTTCTGCTGTTTGTTTCGATCATCTCTGTCGTTCGAAACAGCTTATCTAGAATATCATAGTTATCAACCTTTGTCAACAACTTTTTTATTCTTTTTTTGATTCTTAAGAAGTGTTTCTTGCGAATCAGCTTAGTTATAATATCATCTGACCAATCGAATGTCAATAGTTTTTTTACATCTTTTTTTGCTTCTTTTTATATTTATTTTCCGTATCTATACATAGTATTTACATAATCATTACATACTAAATCTAGTATGCATTTTTATTTTCCATTTACCTATAATATATCGGTTCCATAATCTTTGCCAGATTTTCAGATGTAATATGTTTAATCATATTTCCTTCTACATAATATAAACTAATTATAGATTCACATATCTTTCTACAGATACGTTCCAAATCCCGAACCCCTTCTTCTGGACATAATACAATCAATTCTTTAATAGCATCTTCCTTAAGTTCTACCTTTTCAATCTGGTATTCATGAATTAATTTAGGCCAAATATATCCTTTTACAATCTCTGTTTTATCTTCTATTGTATACGGTGGCAACTCAACAATATCCAGACGATCTTGTAAAATTGGAGACAATGGTTCTAAACTATTTGCCGTTGCTATAAATATAACATTTGACAAATCTAATGGAAAACCTAAATAATTATCTACAAATTTCGAGCGGTCACTATCTAATATATCTAGAAGTACATTCTCGGGACATCCGTGCTCAACAGAACTTCCCATCTTATCAATCTCATCCAAAAGTATCAGTGGACAAAAGCTTTTTCCATGTATAAGAGCATCTACAATTCTTCCTGGTTTCGCATTATTAAATATAGTCTGCGTTCCACGTAAAAATAGTGCATCAGAAACACCTGCCAGTGATATCTTTACGCAAGGACGCCCCATAGCTTTAGCTATAGACATTGCAATTGAAGTCTTACCTACTCCAGGAGGTCCTGCAAGCAACATAACCGCTCCATAATTTTTTCCAAGGTACTTCTGACACGCCATATAACGTAATACCTTCTCTTTTACATCTTTCATAGCATAATGCGAATTGTCCAACATATTCTTTGCTTCCATCAATTCAATCTCCGGAACTTTAAATTCTGATTTCCATGGAAGATTCAATAATGTAGAAATGTAAACTTCCTTCATATCTGTAGGATCCATCTCAATCAGAAAATTCTGTATCTCCTCCGGCATCCGTGCAAAGACTTCCGGCCGAATTCTTTTTTTTAAACGAAATTTAAGCTGATCATGCTTTTCTTTTAATAATTCTTCTTGAGTTTTTCCTTCTTCGATTGTATCTTCCATCCGATCCTCTACAATATGTTCTGAAACTTTTTCTAATCGAAGCATACGCCCAAGTTCTTTGTCATCCATACTTTTATTTTTCCTCTACTTTCTACTTCAGCTCGTATACTCGACTGATAGCCATAAAAATGTCTACCAGTCGAATCTACTTTTTATCTATATCATTATACGCATAACCGCCTTACTTCTGATAATTCTTTTTTCGTAATTGCTGCAATCTGTTCTTCTGGGATTCCCGCTTTCCACATAGAACATATTAACTCACATTCCTTTTGCTCTCTGCCAATCCATTCGCCTTCTTTCCTTCCAATCCGTTCGCCTTCTTTCCTTCCAATCCGTTCGCCTTCTTCTCTTCCAATCCTGGTCGCATAATGTAATTGCGCATATTTATCCCTTTTATTCTTTAACCTCGTCTCATACTCCAGCCGCTTCTTTTCATCCGCACTGAGTCTGTCCAGTTCATCATATGCTTCTTCCATATATTCATTCTGCTTTGCCATCTCTTTTAACTCCTTCCGGCTCTTCGCATTGAGAAAACGCATCCACTTTATAATTCCTTCTTCATTCTGATCTTCTGGTGGCAATTTTCCCAATTCTAATACATGAATCTCCATGACATCTGTATAAATATCTCCCGTCTTGGTATCACAAAATGTAATCTTTCGATAACATCTATCATCTTCTGGAAAATGTACAAAATCCAAAATACTTACATGAATGCATTTCTGAATCTGCTCATAATCCTCTCCTTTGTGAATCTGTTCCGTAACCATCTTGCTCAAATAAAACACGATTCGTTTTTTCCAAAAATCAAACTCTGCCACCTGCATTTCAAAATCTATCTGTGTGCCCTCATTTAATTCAACCCGCACATCCAGGATTCCATACTTGTCATCTTCATATTCCATACTAAGTATCGTGGGTAAAAGTCTGGTCTTCTTAATCTCCTCTGGTTTCACTCCTAGCAACGCTGCAATGATTCCTTTCCGTACCTTTTCATTTCGCATCAGTTCTTTGAAACAAAAATCTACGGTCGGAAGCATGATAAAATCATCATCTATGCGTTTTTTTTGTACTTTTGTTCCTGCTTTTTTTGCCATATACTCTCCTCTCTTACAAATGCATACAGTCCGAGAAAAGATTATTTGTCAGTATTATACCATATACTAAAAGTATATTCCAGTCAGAAAATATGATTCCTGTGCCATACCAGGTTCTCTTCTCAAACCTTTATTCACTTGTCAATCGTTCATCACTTTTGAATACTGCCCGACAATTCTGAGCCTCCGAAAATGAATGAAATGAATTAGAATCTCTTTGCAGATAACAAGAATTGATATCTGCGTGACGGTAGAATAACATACGTGTATTGGAAATGCAATAGTTTTATAGAAAAGTTCTTGCAAGTAACCACTTTAACGTAGCAAGGTCTTTCCTATGAAATAAAAAAGTGTCTCCGACACTTCAACTCCCCTGCCCCTCATTCATGAGGGGTTAGGGGTTTCTTTTTGTTACTTT
>CAKRCL010000092.1 GCA_934307335.1 uncultured Dorea sp.
CGCGCTATTTCTCGAATTCTTATTCTGATTGGCTAGATACTGTTAAGAATTACTTTTTAAGAAATATGTTCTAAAAATATAGTTACCAGGGAAAACTATTTTCTAGTACGGTCATTATACTGGATACAAATTTTAAAAGCAAGCACTTTTTTACTTTTTTGATTTTATATTTATTTTATTGAACAACAAACTTTTTCTATGCTATACTATGTGAAAGGAAGTGATAAATATGAAGATTGAAAAATTAAGTGACAATCAGATACGCTGTACATTAACACGCGCAGATTTGGCCGAACGTCAGCTCCAGCTTAGTGAACTGGCATACGGAACAGAAAAAGCGAGATCACTTTTCCATGATATGATGCAACAGGCAGCACAGGAATTCGGATTTGAAGCAGACAATATGCCTTTGATGATCGAGGCTATTCCTTCATCAGCAGATTCTATTGTGCTGATCATTACTAAAGTTGAGGATCCGGAGGAACTCGACACACGTTTTTCCAAATTTGCACCTCTTCCGGGACAAGACGGTGATACTTCCCGTCAATCTCTCCCTGACAAATTAGAAGGTGCTGAATCTCTCCTTGACCTGCTTGGTAAGGTCAAAGAAAAGATAAATGCTGCACAGAATTCTTCAAAAACCAATGATTCGGTCGATCCAGGCTCCGAAGCTTCGACTGTTTCTGAAGATACTGTTCCTGAAAAAGAAGTCCAAAAAGACACTGCACCACCAAAACCTGCAGTACGTCTGATTTCATTTGCTTCTATGGACAATGTTCTCGCAGCATCCCGACTACTTGGAAATATGTACTTCGGTGCGAATACTCTGTACAAAGATACCGTTGAGAATATCTATGTTCTTGCTCTGACCCAGTCCGAGCATACACGTAAAGATTTCAGTCGTCTCTGCAATATGTTGTCTGAATATGGTACATTAGAGAAGACGTCCGGTGCCACAATTGCTTTTCTTGGAGAGCATTGCAAAGTACTTTTGGAAAATGACGCAGTACAGCAACTGGCTAATGTCTAACTGATCATTCTGTACAGAATAAACTATCTGTACGAAAAATGAGCTGTAGAAAAATGAATTTCATTTTTTCTACAGCTCATTTTATTTGCAATTTCAATTACTCACCAAGTTTTGCTTTGATTGTTGCATTCAATTTCTCAACAAGAAGATCTGAATCAATTCCGTGAACATATGCAGCATCTGCAAGAGACTCTCCAATAGAGCTTGGGCATCCGATGCAATGCATTCCTAATCCTGTAAGAACATCTACAATTTCAGGGCACTGCTCATAATATGTCTGAAGCAGTTCACCCATAGTCATTTCTTTTGTTACCTGTGCCATGTGTGCACCTCCTTTTCTTTTACGTTTTATTATTATAATTGCTTTTCACCATTGTGTAAACATTTTACAACAATTTTCCTATAAAATTTGATTTCTTAAATGTCAATAAGTTTAACAATTTTTTTCGACAAATTTCTATTTTTATCACAACTATACAAAACATTCGTTCTTTTATTTACCCTTAATTATCCCCAGTTTCCACACCATTTTGTGTGGATAATGTGGAAAACTTTTGAGAATCATGATTTTTTCCACCTTTTTTCACGTTTTTGGTGTGGAAAACTTGGATAACTCAATGTGGATAAAATTTAAACCATTTTTTAATAATTTATTTTTTTATACATTTTTGTCTATTTTGTATATCCCACTTTTTCATCTTAAAAATATTTCTTTTTTCAGATTTCTTTGATTTTCAAAAATGCCTCTGCAATCCTGCCGGAGGCTATATCAGCTGGGGGATTGACTCCCACCACTGATACCAGCTTGTTTCTCACCACCTATAGAGGTGAGAGTCATCTCCCAGCTGATATAAAAATTTATAATAATCTTCTGACTGTCAAAATTCCTTTGTACGTAGCAGGCAATATCCCGATTCCTTTTCGACTGTTAATCGCATTCACAATTTGTCCGTTTCCCATATAAATTCCAACATGTCCATTGTAACAGACAATATCTCCGGGAAGTGCTTCTGCATAACAGACTTCCCTTCCGGCACTACGCATTTCTGCAGATGTTCTCGGAAGGCTGACACCAAAATGTGCATAAACAGACTGTACAAAACCAGAACAATCTGCACCATTTGTAAGACTTGTGCCACCCCAAACATATGGATTACCAATAAATTGACATGCATAATCTACAACTGCCTGACCACTTCCTGCTGCTTCTTTTGCAGCCTGTGCTTCCTCTTCTTCTTTTTTAACTGCCTCCGCCGCCAGTCTTGCTTCCTCTTCTTCTCTCGATTCGGCATAAGAAAAAGCGTCCTGCACATTTACTGCTGCCGAAGCTTCTACAACTTCTTCTGCTTTTTTTTGCGCATTTCTTCCTATAATTATATACTGCGAATACACATAACCTGTGACAGAACCAGATTCAATTTTCGTCCACTCTCCGACTGGTCCTGTGATTTTTGCCGCATAACCGGGATATAATTTGCCTACCCATTCGCTTTGCTTTGTTGGTTCACTTCTTATATAAAGAAATGTTTCAACATCCGCAAAAGCCATATCTAAATACTCGCCCTTATCTTCCGGTGCCAGATAATCCTCTACCTGAATTTCCTTCTGTGAGGTATAGCAATCATTGAGCACCTGTTCAATTCCCACTCTTGGCATTTTTTGATTATCCTCTATATCTGAAGCATATGCCGTGGCAGGGAAAACTCCAATAACTCCTGTTAAAGTAACTAGGAACAATCCTTTTCTAAGAATCGAATCCATAAACTCCCTCCTTATGTTTTCTTTTCTTATCTTTTGTAAATATTACAGAATTGTTACATATGTTACG
>CAKRCL010000093.1 GCA_934307335.1 uncultured Dorea sp.
ACCACGAGTATACCTGGCATAGCATATGCACCTCTCTTTATTAACTATTTTTCCTCTTCGCTAAGACCTAGTTCAATTGTGACATTAATGTAATCATCCGGCTTTTGTTTCTGTTGGGATAAAAGAACAACCGTCTCCACATGAACTGTACTCGGGAACAAATCCACACATGCAATCTTCTCCACCTTATATCCTCTTCCCTGAATCATCTCCAGGTCTCTTGCCAGGCTGGTAGGCTTACATGCGATATACACGATACGGTCTACTCCAAAATTCAAGATTTTCATCAGAGCTTTTGGATTCACTCCGTCACGCGGTGGATCCAGCATAATAAGATCCGGAACTTCTCCAAGTTCATCAATAACTTTTAAGACATCTCCTGCCCAGAAAGTACAGTTATCCAGCCCATTCAATTTTGCATTGACCTTAGCTGCCTCAACTGCTTCTTCAACAATCTCCACACCGACTACTTTCTTCGCTATCGGTGCCAGAATCTGTGCAATTGTTCCGGTTCCACTGTAAAGATCAAAGACTACCTTCTCATTCGTATCCCCGATATATTCTCTTGCCTTCTCATAAAGCACTTCTGCCCCGAGTGAGTTTGTCTGGAAAAATGAAAATGGCGTGATTTTAAATTTCAACCCAAGCAATTCTTCATAAAAATAATCCTGTCCATAAAGCACTTCTGTTCCTTCGTCTTTCACCACGTCTGCCAGACTGTCGTTTTTTGTATGTAAAATACCAACAATCTTTCCTGTAAGTTCAAGTGCCTGTAATGCTGCTGTCCATTGATTTAAAAATTCCTGTGCCTTTCCTTCAAATCCTTCTTCGGATGCTGTCACAATATCAATCAGAATTTCTTTTGTCTTTACTGCTTTTCTTACAAGTAAATGACGAAAATATCCCTCATGTCTCATGCGGTGATAATATGGCAGTCCTGATGCTCTCGCACAATCCAGTGTGCAGGTCAGTATCTTTCTGTAATCACCATCTATGATCTGACAGTCACATACATTTACAATATCATGAAAGCTGCCACGTTTATGCATACCAAGTGCCAGCGGTCCATCTTTGTATTCGTCACCAAAAGAAAACTCCATTTTATTGCGGTACTCGCTTTTTACCGGGCTTTCCAGAACACCTTCCCAAATGTAATCACCATCCACAGCTTCATCCATCATAGCCTTGACCTGGGACTCTTTCAACTTTACCTGTTCTTCATATGGAAGATTCTGATAGTTGCAGCCGCCACACTGTCCAAAATGTGGACAGGCAGATTCTATCTCCTGCGGTGCTTTTTCCAGCACTTCCAGAAGTCTTCCTTCTGCTTTTCCTTTTCTTACTTTATTTACAGAAAAACTTACCTTCTGCCCCGGCACACCATTTTTCACAATGACGCGTCTATCCTCCATTGGTACATTTACAATTCCTTTATTCGGGAACTCTACAGATTCGATGACTCCTTCATATACCTGTCCCTTCTTCATAGCGTTCTCGCCCTCCTGCTTTTGCTAATATGTTAAAATGTTATCCACGCTTTTTTACTTTTTATAATATGCTCTCCACACTTTTCCGTCTTGTTCCAATTTCAAATGTGAAATACTTTTAACGTATTTTTTAAACTGTGAATACCCATAATCATTTAATTTGAAATCTTTGTATTTATCATACACACGGTTTCCGATTGCTGCAAGATCCAGCCCGGTTGCCCCGTTACTTTTAACCAACTCTCGCACATACTGGTCGACATCTTCTTTTTTCGCACGATTCTCTTTTAATGCGACTGATGCCACATGCCCTTTCTTCACAAGCTGGATTCTGTCGAATTCTTCAAAAAACTTTGAAAGACTGCTGTAACCATAACTCCTCACGTCGAAATCCGGATAAAGACTGACTAGTCTGCTTCCCACTTCGCCAAGTCCGGTCTGCTTGTTATTGTCTTGATTCTCCATGATCATTTTAATAACAGCGTCTTCAATCTTCTCACGTCCTAATACATCATGTGATTCTTCAGCACCTTCTTCCAGCCCTTTTTCTGATAGAAGGTTCTCCAGAATTGTAAATTTATCACAAGCTTTTCGAAATGGCTCCGGCGTCTTATTCTCCCCCATACCGATAACCATCTTTCCGCTCTCTCTTAAGCGGCTTACCAATCTTGTAAAATCACTGTCACTGGATACAATACAGAATCCGTCCACATCTTTTGCATATAAAATATCCATCGCATCTATGATCATCGCGGAATCTGTAGAATTCTTTCCTTGCGTGTAAGAAAACTGCTGAATTGGTGTAATTGAATTCTTAAGCAATTCATCTTTCCAGCTTGAATGCTGTGTATTTGTCCAGTCTCCGTAAATTCTCTTGTATGTGATATTTCCATATTTTGACAACTCAGTTAAAATCGGTTTTATATATTTTGCAGAAACGTTGTCTGCATCAATCAACAGTGCAAAATACTGTCCTTCCATAGTTCACCTCGTCCTGTAAAAAAGCAGGCATTAAAGCCTGCTTTCTTATCACTTATTTTTTGTTTTTTAAACCTATACCTCATCATCGTCGTTGAAGAAATCATCGTCAAAATCATCATCGAAATCATCCTCAAAGTCTTCCAGATAATCAGGAGTAAAGAAACAATATACTGCATAAGCGATTGCTGCAACTGCTGCCACAGCACCGATTACTGCCAGTACCCAAAGAACTGTCTTGGAAGCTTTCTCTTCTTCCTTTTTGTTAATCAGATCGTTCAGCTTTGTTGTTGCAATAAGCTCATCAATTTTATTCATATCCCTCGTCCTTTCCCTTGC
>CAKRCL010000094.1 GCA_934307335.1 uncultured Dorea sp.
GTGATACTTCGTCCTTCCGGCACTGAGCCGAAGCTCAAAGTTTATGTCTTTGCGCGGGGAGATTCGAAAAAAGATTGCCGTGATTCATTGAATGAGCTCGTAAGTAACGTATCTGCACTTGTTGACGATAGGATTAAACAAGTGAGTGAAAAGAATATTCATGTAATTCTTCTTTCTGGCGGATCGGGGACTCGTCTTTGGCCTCTGTCGAACTCTGCAAGATCGAAACAGTTTTTAAAGGTTCTGAGAGATCAGAATGGCAACCACATCTCCATGGTTCAACGTGTCTATTCGCAGATTTGCAAAGTCGATGCCACAATCGATATTACAATTGCTACAAGCTCGGTGCAGGCTGATAGTCTGTCGATGCAAATTCCGAGCCAGTATTCGCTGGTTACTGAACCTGAAAGACGAGATACCGCACCTGCTATCATGCTTGCGTGCGCAAATTTGCTGTTAGAACAAGGGGCTTCTGATGATGATCCCGTTGTCGTAATGCCAATTGACACTTTTGCCGATCAAGCTTATTACGATAAAATTCCTCAGTTAGCCAAGGCGATTACCGCCTCCAATAAAGATCTAATATTGCTTGGAGTGGAACCAACCTATCCTTCTGAGAAATACGGCTATATCCTTCCGGCAGAATCAGAGAAAGATGGCGTGAAGGACGTTTTGTCCTTTAGGGAAAAGCCTGACGCGAAAACGGCAAAGGAATATATATCCGCAAATGCACTCTGGAACTGTGGCGTATTTGGTTTTAAGCTCAGGTTCCTTCATGAAACAATTGAAAAGTATTATGTTCCTTCTAATTATGAAGACATGCTGTCCCATTATGGACTCTTTCCGAAAACCAGTTTTGACTATGAGATTGTTGAAAAAGCTAAGAGGATTGGCGTAATTTCTTATTCAGGTACTTGGAAAGACTTGGGAACATGGAATACGCTCACGGATGAAATGGACGCAGCTGTTTCGGGGGAAGCGTCCGTCGACTGGAATACTTGTAACAACGTTCATGTTATCAATGAGACAAGCCTGCCGATGGTTATTGCTGGACTAAGTGATTCTGTTGTAGTTGCTACCCAGGATGGCATTCTTGTTTCAGGTAAGGAGGAGAGTGCCCATATAAAGGAGCTTGTTTCGTCGGCTGCCCGTGACTGTCCAATGGTTGAATCGTCATCGTGGGGGCGTTATAGCGTTTTAGATTCCCATCAATCGGTTGGTCAATCAAAGGGTGAAATTAAAAGAATCCAGGTAAAACAATCGGAATCAATTGACTGCGCTTCTCTGGCTAACGTCTACTCGTGTTTAGTCGTGGCTGACGGAACTGGATATTTAGAGACGGACACTCGAGAGATTGAACTGCATCCAGGCGTTTCCTTTGTTTACGACCGCGATACTAATTATAAAATCAATGCAATTTCCGATTTGGATTTAGTTTGCGTTGAGATTAAACAGACCGTTTAAATTAGTAAAGGGCATCGATTGATGAACTCAAAAGTTCTAGTAATAATTCCTGCATACAATGAGTCGACCAATATTGTTAAGACCGTTCAATCGGTTTCCGATTGCGGTTACGACTACGTTGTTATCAATGACGGGTCAACTGATAATACCTTTGATGTTTGTTTAGAGCATCATATAAATGTTATCGATCTACCACAGAATTTAGGTATTGGTGGTGCGGTGCAGGCTGGCCATAAATACGCCCTTAAATACGGGTATGACATTGACGTTCAAGTTGATGGTGACGGCCAACATGACCCGACGTATATCCACGACCTAATTGAAGAAATGGAAATGTCCAATTGTGACCTTGTTATAGGCTCTCGCTTCAAGGTTAAAACCGATGGCTTCCAATCGACTCTCATGAGGAGAATTGGAATAATGTGGTTTACTTTCTTTATAAAGCTGCTTACAGGGAAAACTGTCACAGATCCTACATCAGGTTTTCGCGCTTCCGGCAAGAAGGCCATCAAGTTATTTTCTCAGCACTATCCCATTGACTATCCTGAGCCAGAGTCTATTGCGTACGCGTTGTCAAACGGGTTATCGGTAGGCGAGGTCTCTGTGATAATGAAAGAGAGGCAGGGTGGTGTTTCATCCATCGGTGGCTTCTCGAGCGTTTACTACATGATAAAAGTTACCCTATCGGTGGCTATTTCTTGGTTTTCATCTCATTCAAAGTAGGATTTCTTATGACTACAAGATTGCTGGCAATTATCACCGTTCTCGTACTTGCTATCTACGTGCTCATGTTGATTCGTAAAGAGAAGCTTGAGTTGAGGTATGCGTTGCTGTGGTTTGTCCTTTCTATTATTTTAATTCTGTTTGCTTGCTTTCCCTCAGTGCTAACGTTTCTTTCTTTCAGCCTTGGCTTCGAGCTTACATCTAATTTTCTATTCTTTATTGCTATCTTTTTTCTGCTTTTACAGACTCTCTCTCTGAGCTCTACAGTTAGCAAACAACAACAGGCGATCAAGAATCTATCTCAAGCTCTTGCCTTGCTTAAGCATCAGCTTGATAACGGAAATGGTGAAAGTAATGATGATGAGCTATAAGATTCCTCTGTATTTAGATAATTTGGTCTTTAGTTTACAGAAGACCGGCGGAGGATCCATTTATTGGGAAAGTATCGTCAAGGCTGCGCTTCTAGATGCATCGTTCGATGTCACTATCTTTGAACGTAAAGACTCTCGACAAAATGAAGTTAGAAATATAATGTCGCTTGCGGGCGCGAAACG
>CAKRCL010000095.1 GCA_934307335.1 uncultured Dorea sp.
ACAAACATGCGCTCCGTTGGCGTAATGGGCGACGAGAGAACCTACGACTACGCAGTAGCACTCCGCGCCGTAAAGACCATCGACTTCATGACTGCAGAATCCGCTGAGTTACCATACGAAGTACTCAATAAAGTTATGAACCGAATTATCAATGAGGTTAAGGGAGTTAATCGAGTATTCTATGATTTGACGAGCAAGCCACCGGGAACGATTGAGTTTGAATAAAAAAATTTGTGAATTAAGAGACTGGAAAGCCTTGAAGATAGGGCATTTCCGGTCTCTTTGCATTTGTTCTAGTTCTATTTTGGTTCTATTATCCGGAGGAATAATGTGGTTTTAGTATAAAGAAAAAAGATATTTTCAATGGAAGTTCTTGTAGATAATTTCAATTATGGCATTGTGATGCTATACAGTAAATATGTATAAACTTAAAAAATGGGAGAAGATTATAGTTGTGAAATATTGGAAATATTTAATACTTTTATAATCCCATTCTTAGTTCTTTATATCATGCTGTTTCTTATTTGGTTTGGAAAACGGCACTTGAGAATGTATGATACGGAAAAACGTTTAAAATTTACACAAGAAGAGGTAAAAGATAGAAGAAAAGAAGTATTGATATTAAAGGATAAAATTTTAGAATTAGATTTATCACTGGGCAGAGTATTGTGAGGTACTTGGAAAGGAGAGTTGCGTAAAGGAAAACAAGGCTAGAAGAGGATAGAGTGGACAAAAAATGTAGTTGTGCAAAAACCAGATAATAGATATAATATAGAAAAGAAGGTAAGAAAATGCAGGTATTAAATCTGGAAGAAAAGAATACAGAGCGCATGGAGGCTATTAACAAATTTACATTAATGGATGATACCTTTATGACGCAGGTTTTTTCAGGTGATTTAGAATGTACAGAAGAACTTTTGAAAATAATATTAAAGAGAAATGATTTATCTGTGACAAAATCGATTACACAGTTGACAATAGGAAATCTGTTTGGACGATCTGTGAGACTTGATATTTACGCCAATGATGCTACAGGGAAACAGTATGATATTGAAGTCCAGCAGGATGATAGTGGTGCTGTTCCCGAACGAGCCAGACTTAACAGTGCATTATTTGATTCAAGGCTTACCACATCAGGAGAAAAATATAAAGAAATGCCGGAAACATACATTATCTTTATTACATCTAATGATGTTTTGAAGGGAGGACTTCCGGTATATACAATAGAAAGAACCATACAGGAAACAGGAGAACTGTTCGGAGACAAAGCACATATTGTTTATGTAAATGGTTCTTATAGAGGAAACGATGAAGTTGGATGGCTGATGCATGATTTTAACTGTAAAGATTATCGTGAGATGCACAATCCTAAGATTGCAGAAAGAGTCAGATATTTTAAGGAAGAACCGAAAGGAGTGACTGAAATGTGTGAAACGATGCAGAAAATTGTAGACAGAGAGCGTGATGACGCTGATGTTAAGGCAAGAATGGATATAGCACTGAATTTGTGGTCAGAAGGCGAACATGATCTTGATAAGATATCGCGAACCACAAAACTGTCAATAGAGCAGGTTAGGAGAGCGATAACGGTTGTTCAGCCTGTTTAATGTCAAAACATAGCAACAGTATAATTTACAAGATATTTTGGTATAAAATTGTCATGGTTAAGATTGTTAGTTGGAGTTTTAGCATGCTGCTCTGTCATATATTCTCAAAAGATTAAAGGTAACTTTCAAATGAAATTTACACTATCTGGAGGTGCAATTATGGCAATGATTATAAATGTAAAGAGCATTATGGTGGGCAACAGAGATTTCGGGAATTTAGCAAGCATATGCGGGAGCTGTGCGAAAAATGAAGATTAGCAAGACATGAGAACTCTGGAAGGTTCGACTCCTTCAATTCCCATGGGGCTGTTGAACAGCCCCTTTTTTGAAATATGAGGATGATATATGGAAAAATTAGCAAAGTGTAAAATTTTAATAGGTACATATATAAATGAAAATATAATATTAGGTGGTCCGCATGAGATAAGCTTCTTCTAAGACTATAAGAGTGTGAAATATCTCTGGTTCTACAACAGTACCGTGGTTCTGGATTGGTTCTAAAAAGTTCTGAAACGAGATGGAAGATAGAAAAAATTAAAAATAGTAGTAAATCTGACGTCTGTACCGGACCAATTTTGCATCATAATATAGAGAATGGAATAGAGTCCCAATAATAGATATAATATAGAAAAGAAAGCGAACATAGATTTCTAACAGAAAGGGCGTGATCTTATGGTAACAACAGAATCTGTAACAATTAAAGTTCCGGTAGGAATGTCAAAATATCTGGTAACTATGAATCCGGAAACAGAGCTTACCCGAAATGCATTGTTGCTGTATCCATATATATTAAATCAGACGATATCTCATGGTCATGCAGCTGAAATTTTGGGGATAAGAAAATCAGAGTTAATTGATTTGTATGATACGCTGGGATATTCTTATTTTGATATGACGATGGATGATTTAGATGATGAACTGAATACATTCAGAGAACTTAAAAAGAAGGAGACTACGGTATGATGGTTATCTCTGACACAACACCGCTGATATCACTTCTTAAAATCAATCGCATAGATTTGCTGGAAAAACTGTTTGGAGATGTTCTGATTCCACAGGCAGTATTTGAAGAGTTGACAATTGATGAGCG
>CAKRCL010000096.1 GCA_934307335.1 uncultured Dorea sp.
ATTTGCATCTCGGAGAGCACACGTCGAGATTTACTCAACTATATACCCGAAGCGAATTCGAAGCAGATCGAGATCATTCATCAAGGCTATGATGATTCTTCCTATAACTATGACCCTAATCTGAAAAGAGAAAATGCCGTTTGCTTTATCGGCAATCGTAAATCTGCATATAAGAATTTCGAGCTAGCCGTTAAGGCGGTCGCAAAGGTTCCGCAAGTAGAGTTACGAATTATCGGTGCTTCGTTAAATGATGACGAGCGTAATTTGCTTGATGAGATGATACCGGGTAGATTTACAAACTACGTTTATCCTTCAGCCTCTGAGGTTTCAAATATCTTTAACCGTTCAATTGCCCTTCTATATTTGTCAGAGTATGAGGGATTTGGAATCCCAGTTCTTGAGTCCATGGCTTCCGGGCTGCCAGTAATTGGGCTGAACATCAGCTCAATTCCTGAAGTTGCGGGTGATGCGGCCTTACTGCTTAAAGAATCGAACGTTGATGACGTCGTTGACTCGATAAACTCGCTCTTAAGCGAATCTTGTCTGTTCAAGCAGAAAGTTAGTCAAGGATTGAAGCGGGTCTTAGATTTCTCCTGGAGTAAAACCGCCGCAAAGACTCTTGATTTTTACAAATATATCTATGGTTCGAGTTATTAATAGTGGGAATTATTGGTGTTTAGAACATACTTGACCTTATCAACAAAGCAAAACATGCTTTGGAATTCAGTAGGCTGTCTAATTTATCAAGCCTGTATGTGGGCTATGACGATTGCGGTCGTAATCTTTTCAAATGATTACGAGAATTCCGGTCGACTTGCATTTGCCATGGCTCTTGGAAATATCTATTATCCCCTTGCCACGTATAACATGAGGACTATTCAAGTTTCTGACTTAACAAACGAGTATTCTTCTGGTCAATATATCGCTTTTAGGTTTTTCACAGTATTTGCTGGCGTGATTCCTGTTTTGATATATCTCTTTTTAACATCGCCGATAACTTCTTTTTCAACCTGTTTGGCATGGTTGTTGTTTAAAGCGGATGAAGCCTTTTGCTCTGTATTTTACGCAATAGAACAGCGTGCATTGAGAATGGACTACATAGGGATTTCACAAGGGGTTCGTGGTGTGATCTGCCTTGGCCTCTTTATTGCGTTGTTGTCCTTTGGGCTTACGTTGCCCCTTGCCTTAATTGGAATCTCTATTTGCTGTATTTTGATTACTTGGCTATTTGACTTTAGAGCTGCCAGTCAGTTCGAATCAGTTATTCCCACGATAAATTTAACGACAATTGGGGAGCTTGCTGTAAAGTTCTTTCCTGCGGTTGTGACGCTAGTCTGCTATGGATCAGTTGTTTCAATTATCAGGCAAAAATTTGGAATTGCCTATGGTGATGCTGAGCTAGGAAAATATGCCGCAATTGCAACTCCTACAGTTTTGGTTCAGGTTGCTGCGTCATATTTATATAATCCTCTTCTTGTAAATGCTGCAAAATGTTGGTCCGAGCGTGACTATCGTAAGTTTCAGCAATTTGTAATAAAAACCCTGCTCGCAATTTGCTTTATCGGTGCTGTCGCTATTTTGATGAGTGAATTAATCGGTGAGACAGTTCTACTGCTTGTGTATGGTTCCTCAATTGAGTCGAGCGCTTACCTGCTTTCCCCGGCGCTATTCGCAACCGTAGTTACAACTTTATTTGCCTTTTCTTTTGATATATTGACAGTGATGCGTCATTTAAACACTGCTCTCATTGCTAATGTTTGCTCATTATTGGTCGCCTTTGTAGGATGTGAGATTCTTTTT
Organism: uncultured Dorea sp.; assembly: GCA_934307335.1. GTDB lineage: Bacteria > Bacillota > Clostridia > Lachnospirales > Lachnospiraceae > Dorea. Next base: position 1,801 of record CAKRCL010000096.1, read on the forward strand.
GTGATGTATGGGGCAAACGGAATCAATATTGCAGTTGTCGTTTCTTTTGGGATTGGCTTATTAATCTGTCTCATTGATTTATTCGTTACATTCCATAAAGTTAAAAGGACTCATGATGAATAGCATCTTTAACGATCTCAAGCATTATTCGCTTTCCGATATCTTCAGAATGGCGTGGTCTTTTTTTCTTACCCTTGTTTGCTATCCGGGTGCTAAGCTTGTTCGTCGCCCTATTTTTATTAGGGGAAAGTCTTCATTTCACTATGGCAAGGGATTGTCTACTGGCAGAAACTGCCGAATAGAAGTATTTGAACAAGGCCTTATTACTATGGGCGATAATTGCCAAATTGGTGATAATGTGCACCTTGTATCTTCCGGCTGTGTTGAAATTGGCAATGACTGCCTATTTGCTTCAAAAGTCTTTATTAGCGATACGAGCCATGGAGCATATGGACCGGATACGCCTTTATCTGCCCCGGCAGAAAGGAAGCTCACCGCTGAGGGCGTTCGCATTGGTGATCGCGTATGGCTAGGTGAGAATGTTTGCGTTCTTCCGGGAGTTTCTATTGGAGATGGGACAATTGTTGGCGCTGGGGGGATTGTGACGCGATCTTTGCCCGATAATGTTATTGCGGTTGGAGCTCCGGCACAACCTATTAAACGATATGATTTTGAGTCCCAGTCTTGGACTCCAATTTATTAGATGGTGATTTATGTTTACCGCTTCAGACCATAGTTTCGTTGTTTGCGCTTATAAGGAGAATCCTTATATTTCGGGAACGATTCAATCTCTGATGAATCAAACAGTACGAGGAAACATTATTTTGTCCACCTCTACGCCGAGTAAATACCTTGAAGATGTTTGCTCGAAGTTTGGAATAGAGA
>CAKRCL010000097.1 GCA_934307335.1 uncultured Dorea sp.
AGCGTACTCATCCCCGCATGGAGCGCGTCACGTAGTTCATTATGTACAATCTCAAGAATTCTTCCGGCTTCTGCCATCAGTTCTATCTCTCTTGTTGATTTAATCGTGACCGGCATGCTGTTACGCTCCTAAAATCTCCGCAATGTTTTCAAACACAACATCGATATCAACTGTTCCGTCAACTGTTTTTAAAATTCCAGCTTTTGTGTAGTAATCAATCAATGGCTGTGTCTGCTCGTGATATACATCCAGACGTTTCTTTACTGTCTCCGGCTTATCATCATCACGAAGGATCAGTTCTTTACCACATGCATCACAGATTCCTTCTACTTTTGTAGGTGCATACTCAAGATGATATGTAGCTCCGCATCCAACACATGCACGACGTCCGCCCATACGATGAATAATATTCTCGTCCGGTACATCTACATCAATTGCAAAATCCATCTTCTGTCCAAGTGCAGCAAGTGCTTTATCTAAAGCTTCTGCCTGTGGAATTGTTCTCGGAAATCCATCCAGAACATATCCATTCTTGCAATCTTCCTGATTTACACGGTCAACTACAAGGTCAACTACAAGCTCATCCGGAACAAGAAGTCCCTGATCCATATAAGTTTTTGCTTTTTTACCAAGTTCTGTTCCTTCTTTAATATTTGCTCTGAAGATATCTCCAGTGGAAATATGTGGAATCTCATATTTAGCTGCAATCTTTTTAGCCTGTGTGCCTTTTCCAGCTCCTGGCGCACCTAACATAATAATCTTCATAATTCTCTCCTTTATAGCATTTTAACCCGCGAAAGAATCTTCCGCGAGTTATCCTGCTTATTTATTCAAAAAACCTTTGTAATTTCGTACAAGCATCTGTGACTCGATCTGCTTAAGTGTCTCTAAGATTACACTGACAATAATGATCAGTGATGTACCACCAAAGGACACGCTTGCTCCTAACCATCCATTGAAGATGATTGGTACAAGCTGAATAAGCACAAGACCACATGCACCGACAAAGATAATGTAATTCAAAATCTTTGTCAAATACTCAACAGTCGGTTTTCCTGGACGGATACCCGGGATAAATCCACCATTTTTCTTCATGTTATTTGCAATCTCTAACGGATTAAATGTAATTGATGTATAGAAATAAGCAAAAAATACTGTTAAAACGATGTATACTGCCAATCCCCAACTGTACTTCGGCATCTGAGGATTACACCAGTTACCCTGATTGAGACCTCTTAAAATCTCACTTCCGATTCCTGTTCCATTTCCCTTTCCGGCAAATGTTGCAATCACAATCGGGAACTGCATCAATGAAGATGCAAAGATAATCGGGATAACTCCTGCAGTATTAACTTTCAGTGGAATATGTGTTGACTGACCACCGTAAGTTCTTCTTCCCATCACCTTCTGTGAATACTGTACTGCAATTCTTCTTTCTCCATCCTGAAGTACTACTACGAATACCACCAGCATGAGAATAATAGCAACTATAATAACAACAGCAAGTCCTCCTGAGGCAAGACTTTTTCCTTTTACGAATTTCGTAAAGAGCGTTGTCATATCACTTGGAATACGTGAGATAATATTGATTACCAACACAATTGAAATTCCATTTCCTACACCTTTTTCGGTAATCCGCTCACCAATCCACATCAGGAATGTGGAGCCTGCGGTAAGTGTAAGAACAACAATTGCAGCATTCACAAAATTAAATTCTTTCAAAAGTCCTTGTCTTCCGAAACCAACTGCCATAGCTGTTGACTCCATCAGTGCAAGTCCAACTGTAAGATAACGTGTAATTGCTACAATCTTCTTTCTTCCATCTTCACCATCTTTTTGCATCTCCTCAAGTTTCGGAATTGCAATTGTAAGAAGCTGAACAATAATGGAAGATGTAATGTATGGAGTGATGCTCAATGCCAAAATTGACATCTGCTCAAAAGAGCCTCCGGTGAAAGCGTTAAATAAATTAAACGCTTCACCGGAATTCTGAGCAAAAAACTCTTTGATATAAGTCGGATCTACTCCTGGTGTAGGCAATTGTGATCCCAGTCTGATTACGATCAACATCAAAAAAGTGTATCCGAGTTTTCTTCGAATATCCTTTGTTTGAAATGCCCTTCGAAATGTCTCTAACATTAGATCACCTCTGCTTTTCCACCTAACGCCTCAATCTTAGCTACTGCTGAAGCACTAAATGCATTAGCCTGAACAGTAAGCTTCTTTGTAAGTTCGCCGTTACCAAGAATCTTAACACCGTCTCTTGGATTCTTAACGATTCCCTGCTCGATCAGTGTCTCTACAGAAACAACTGCATCATTGTCAAATACTTCAAGAGCACTTACGTTGATTCCAACGATAGTTTTAGAATTTCTGTTTGTAAATCCTCTCTTAGGTATTCTTCTATATAATGGCATCTGACCACCTTCGAAACCTGGTCTTGGTGCTCCTGAACGAGCTTTCTGACCTTTGTGTCCCTTACCAGCTGTCTTACCATTTCCAGAACCGTGTCCACGTCCTCTTCTGAAATTATCACTCTGTTTTGCTCCATCAGCAGGTCTTAAGTTTGATAAATCCATTGTGACACCTCCTTATCTGAATT
>CAKRCL010000098.1 GCA_934307335.1 uncultured Dorea sp.
GGTTCCAGAAGCAGAGATGACCTGTATCGTGCAGATTCTGATCTTGATGTGGTGCTTTCTTATCGAGGAAATATTCGGGAGGATAGTTTTTTTAATGAATTGAATTCCTATGGTATGGCAATAGCAGGCATTAAAGTAGATATTAACCCAATTTCAGAAGAAAGGATTACTCTGGCAGAGTACATAAAGGAATCAGAAGCTTATCTTGATCAGCAGGAAATCAAGAAACTAGCAGTGGACTTGGATAATTTTAGTTACGAGTATGATACTTATGAATATAAGGATACCGTTGAAAATAGGGACGAACAGGTCGAGAAAATCACAGAGGATATTTTGCACAGGGAGACAGCAGGTTTAAAAGACTGGCTGACTGAGGTGTCAAAAGAATCGAATATAGACAGTGATGTAATTACTGCCCGGTCATTACTTTCACGTCTGGAAAATGCAGAAACATTCTCTATTTTTACCAGGCAGTCAGAGCAGGAGCAGACAGAAGCCACGATCACTTTTTATGTTGCAGAGTGCATGGAATTTCCAGTTATGGGCGAGTACCACGAAAATCTTACCTTAGAGGAAGCCTTACAAATCTATGAAACTATCCCGGCAGAGCGTATGAATGGAATAAAGGGTGTTGGATTTGAATTGCATGATGGAAGTGATTATGACGGACCGTATGATCTTATGCGACTGGGAAAAGTTGACCGGGAAGGTGTGGAGATGATCCGACATTATAAGGAAAGTCCATTAGTTCAGAAAGCAATGGACGATGTGGAAAAATATTTTGCTCAGAAGCAGGAGCTTACAAAAAGAACAGAGCAGACAGCTGGAGATAAATCTGTACAAAAAGAAAATGGTTCGCAGCCAAAGAGCAGAAAAGAATCAGTTCTTCAGGCACTCCGGGAACGTCAGGTAAAAATAAAAGAGCAGGAACAGAATGCAGCGAAAGAAAAATCCAGAACACATAAGAAGGGAGAGGTGTCATTATGATGGTAAGATTTGAGGAAGATGAATATACTGCTTTGGCAATTTTTGATGCAGGAAACCGGGTACAGACAATGGAAGAAATGGATGAGATTTTTTCCTATCTGGACGAAGATATGAAGCTGCTGATTTTTACAACGATTCAGAAGCTCTATTATCTTAGCGATGAGGGATATGAAGAATTGCAGAAAACGGTAGAAATTTATAAAGCAGATCTGGAGGTGGATGGAGAATGAGTACAAGTCAGTTTGCAGTTTACCAGTTAAAAAAGAAACCGGAATTGAGAAATCTTCTTTTCCGAACCTATGAAGAACTTGCACAGGATCAGATTCCGGTGCAGGTGGCAAATTATGAACAGGTGTATCTTGGAACAATGAAGCCGGGAGAAACGCCAGAGCAGATAAAAAAGGATCTGGAGCAGAAACAGCCTCATAATTATAAAGGTCATGCAGTCAGTACCAGTGATGTGCTGATCCTTAATGATAATGGTGTCACGACCACTTACTATGTAAACAAAGACACTTTTATAGAGATTCCTGATTTTATGAAAGTCACATCTTCAGAAAGCGGTGGACTTATAAAAGATACAGTTGGATATGAAATAGAGGGAAAAGACGGAACCTGGGAAGTAGTAGATTATCTGTTGGTAGAGGGGAAAAATTATTTCCTTATGGAGCATGAGCAGTATGGAATGAATGTTGCGTATGTGGTTTTAAATCAGAATGGCAAAGTGATTGTAGACAGCGTATATAATGGATTTGACGATATGGTAAAACAGCAAATTCGTGACTATTTGCATCCGCCAGTGCAGGCGCAGACAGGAAATAGTAAACCGAAACTGGATAACTGGCAGAAGTATATGGAGAATGGGGAATATCTGCGAAGTGCGGAGATCACAGAGGAAGCAAATTACAATATGATTGACGGACTTAAAAATAATGCAGCACCGAAAGAGAAAAAGAATCGTCCAAAAGAATCTATCCTTGCAAAATTGAATGAGAAAAAGGAAGAAGTCGCAAGGCGTAGTGGACAGAAAGCTATGCAGCAGGTAATGGGACAAGATATGGAACGTACCAAAAAATAAAAATGAGAAGCTGGTCACTTTGTTGTGGCTGGCTTCTTTTTTCGCATATAAAAAGACTGGCCAGTGACGAATGCTTCGGTTAAGGCTAGTCTTTGTAGTGCGTTGCAATATCTTCAATTTTACAATCCAGAATGTTACAGAGTGTATTGATGGTGTTCATACTGACACCCTCATTATTCTGCAAGCGGTGTATCAGGGACTTACTGAAATGGTATTCTTTATGAAGTGTGTACTTTGTAATACCTCTTTCCTGCATGGTAAGCCACAATTTATCATATTTAATCAACGGCTATCTCCACCTTTTTCTTGTCTTTCCCTCATTATAGGGTTAAGATAGAAAGTAACAAAGGTTCTGTTTTCGGAACCCATATC
>CAKRCL010000099.1 GCA_934307335.1 uncultured Dorea sp.
GTTACGCAATAGGGGCATTTTTCGGGTGTTTTTCCCGGCTCTTGACTTGGGGAAAATGAGGATTTTCAAATAGAAAACGCTCCGGCGATACATTCCTCGTCCAGAGCGTTTCTATCGTGAAATATGGGATTTTTCCGGCTCTTGACGCTCATACATAGATAAGCTCAAACTTGACGATTTCCTCCGCTTGCGCCTTGCAGGTGTTCATCAGCCCCACCCATTGCATGGGGTCTGCGGCTTTCAGTTCCTCGGTTGCGCCCGCACCCTCGGCAAGCTGCGGGATAATGAGGTCAAGGCGGCAACGGACGGCGGCTTCAATCTCGGCGCAATGCTCATAGAGGGTTTCGCTTGCGACAAGGGCGTTGTAGAGATCGGGGCGGTAGCCCTCAAGATAGGCTTTCCGCAAGTGTCCATAATGCCCGATATAGGGCGGTCTGGCGGGTGAAGTAGTACCGTTGTCAATCAATCTTCTCATGCGCTCTTTTCTCCTTTCTCGTCTGCGACAGGGGGAAGTTTATGGGGCTTTTGCTCCTGCTCCCGTTCCCGCTGTTCTCTCCATTCTCTGCGTTTTTTCTCCATATAGCGGCGGTTGTATTCGGCTTTTTTTGCTCTGCGCCGTTCCTGCTCTGCCAATGCCGCTTTTTCTTCCTCTGTCAGTACGATTTCCTCATGGGGGATTTCTACCTTGCCGACAAAGTTAAAGAAAATCTCAACCTCCTGTGTGCGGCTCGCCCCTTTTCCCTCGGCTTGGTGGACAAGGATTTTTTCAACAAATTCATTTATCATGGCGGGGGTAAGCTCGGAAAAATCCGTATATTTTTTGACAAGGGCAAGGAATTTTTCAGCGTTGACGGTTTCCCGGCTTATACGGTCAAGCTCCTGCTCGTCTTGGGTAACGCTCTCGGTTAAACTCTCTAACTCCGCTTCAAAATCATGCAGCATTTGTTCAAAGAGCTTATCAGAAAGTCTGCCGTTTACATTGTCCTCATAGAGCTTGCGGATTAAGCGGCTCAATTCGTCGGCTCGTTTCTCGCTGCGCTGTTTTCTCTGCCGGATTGCCTTTGCCGCTTTCACCTGCCGCTCGCTGGAAGCAGAGCAGACCTGCTCCATAAATGCCGCTTCATTGTTCAGCGCGTAGTCGCATACTTCCTTGATAGCTTCAAGCAGAAGCTCATTTACAACGGCTGTGCGGATAAGGTGCGTCGTGCAGTATCTATTATAGTGCTGGTTGCCTAAATCATAACGGGAACAGTTGTACTCGTCGCGTTCTGGACGCTTCCTGCCGTTGGGTCGCCCCGCCCAGTCCCGCGCCAGTCCAGCCCCGCCCCTGTGGTTATACATCTTAGCCCCGCAATCCGCGCAAAACATCAAGCCCGTTAAAGGATTTGCCGCGCCTATGGTGTCCGTCCGGCGTATCGTTTTCCGCAAGCTCTGGACGCGCTCCCATGTTTCCTTGTCAATAATAGCTTCCTGCGTATTTTCAAAAATGACTAAATCCTCTTTGGGTGTCATTCTGGAGCGTTTGTCTTTGTAGCTTTCTTTATAGGTGCGGAAGTTTACTGTATGCCCCATATACTCCGGCTTGGATAGAATATCGGCAACTGTGCCGCCACGCCATGTGTACCGTTCAGCGGGGTTAAAATTAGACTGATGTTTCCCCACGCCGCGCTGTGCAAGATAATAGGACGGTCTTTCAACCTTTTCCAAAGCAAGGATACGGGCAATTTCATACGGGCCTTTGCTCTCCAACGCCATGCGGTAAATCCGGCGTACTACCTCGGCGGCTTCCTCGTCGATAATCCAGTGGTCTTTGTCATTAGGGTCTTTCTTATAGCCATAAATACAATGGCTGTTTGTATGCTTGCCGGACATTCCTCTTGCGTGGAGAACGCTTGTTATTTTTCGGCTGCTATCACGCACATACCATTCGTTCATAATATTCAAAAACGGGGCAAACTCGCTGCTTTCGCGCTTGTCGCTGTCAACTCCGTTTGCTATGGCAATAAAACGGACGCCCCGCTCCTTGAACATGACTTCTGTGTAAAATCCCACTTGCAGATAATCTCTGCCGACACGACTTAAATCCTTTACCAGTACATAGCCGATTTCGCCGCTTTCAATTCCCACAATCATGCGTTTCCAGTTCGGACGCTCGAAGTTTGCCCCAGACCAGCCGTCATCGGTAAAGTGGACGCAATTCGTAAAGCCATGTTCCCTTGCATAATCTTCAAGCAGTTTCTTTTGATTGATTATGCTGTTGCTGTCGCCTGTGAGGTCGTCGTCGCGGCTCAACCGCTCATATAATGCGGTTATCTTGCCTTTATCAGTTTTCCTTGCTTTCATTATGATTTCTCCTTTCTATGGGCGATTTCTTATCCCCCTTTCATAGCATATAACTTC
>CAKRCL010000100.1 GCA_934307335.1 uncultured Dorea sp.
TACTGGTTCAGGTTGTTGGAGCAGATTCGCAGGAGCGAAACCAGGGCTTTCACATCCTGCAAATCCAGTCTGATGCAGTACCCATCCAGAGCCATTTTCCGCAGATAGGCTCCCATGCTGCGGATGCCAAGCTCGTCCATCTTCTCATGGATTCGCTCGACCTCCTCCTTGGATGCAAGGAAATGAACATCCTGGTCTCGCTTTGCCATTACAACACCTCCTCACGGGTTTCAGAGTATTTTGCAGGCGGGATATGCTCCGCTTTGGATTTCAGATCAGCCAACACAGAAGGACGCTCCGACTCGCTCCTTTCGTCACGATTTTCCGCAGAGTCCTCCATATTCAGGGCTGCATCCAGTTCTGCCAGTCGCTGACTTTTGGCTGTCAGCTCTGCTTCCTGTGGAAACGGTTTTCCAACCTCTGCCTTGGCTGCTTCCTGCTGATTGTAGAGGTTATTCAGCTGTTCATTGGCTCGTTCTAAGCGCTCAGGGATGCCTGCAAGGGCATTGTCCAGTCGGGTGATATTTCCTCGTGCATCCGTGCCAAGGGCTACTCTGTGGCTCACAGCGCCCTTCAGGGTCACATCAAACTCGTTCCGGAAGCTGTCAAACGAAAGCTCCATCTGAAAGCCACGGTAACTGCCAAGCGGAACTGGATCGGCGCTTTTCGTGTCCTTGCAAGCCGCAAGGAGGATTTCACCGGCATCTGCCTTTTCGGTGTAGGCTTTGCCCATGATTTCCATGCCGCAAAAGCCCTCAGCAATCTGCGGGTGTGCTTCCACGGTTTTGATGTCAGCTTCAAAGCCATGAATATAGCTTGTCTGCTTTTCAATCTCAGCCGGGAAGTATTTCAGGAGCTTATCTTCCATGCGGTACTGCTGGCTCTGGTGGTCAGCTTTCAGCACCTTCAGCCTTGCCACATCAATGTCTAAGTCCATCTTTTCCTTGATAAGCGGATTGCCGGCACACAGCGCCTTGATCTCCGCATAGGACAGCGCCTGCTCGTCCACATCGTCACAGGAGCGAACCGGCGATTTGGAGGTCATAATCTGAGAAATAAACTTCTGCTTGTTTTCCAAGGTCTGATACAGGTAAGCATCGAAGGTTCCCTCGGTCACATACTGATACACCTGAACCTCTTTGTTCCGGTTGCCCTGACGGATGATACGACCATTCCTCTGGGTCATATCAGACGGACGCCAGCCCACATCCAGATGGTGAACCGCCACCAGTTTGTCCTGGACGTTGGTTCCTGCGCCCATCTTTTGCGTACTTCCAAGCAGCACTCGCACCTGTCCGGTACGAACCTTGGCAAAGAGGTCTTTTTTCTTTGCCTCGGTATCTGCATCATGGATAAAGGCAACTTCTTCCGCAGGCACACCGTTTGCAATCAGCTTGGTTTTGACATCATCATAGACATTGAAGGTTCCATCATTTTTTGGTGTGCTGAGGTCGCAGAACACCAACTGGGTCAATTTGTCAGCCTGACCGTCCTGCCAGATACGCAGGATATTTCCCACGCAGGCATTGAGCTTGCTGTCAGGGTCATCGGGTAACAGAGGGTTCATCAGCCGCTGATCCAGTCCCAATTTTCGTCCGTCGCTGGTAATCTTGAGCATATTATCTACGGACGGGTCAACGATACCGGCATGAACATCCGCCGCTCTTTCTGAAAGGGAAGCTACCATATCCTTCTGATACTCAGAGGGCTGAACCACAACCGTTTCAAACTTTGCTTCGGGAACAGGGAGATGCAACTGGTCAGAGGTCTTGATGTCGGCAACCTCCTTGAACATATTCATCAGCTCAGGCAGGTTGAAGAACTTCGCAAATCGGGTTCTGGCACGATAGCCGGTTCCTTCCGGTGCAAGCTCAATCGCAGTCGTCGTTTCTCCGAAGGTCGATGCCCAGGAATCAAAATGGGTCAGGTTCTTTTGCTGGAGCGTACTGTACTGGAGATAGCGCATGACCGTATAAAGCTCGGTCATCGAGTTGCTTACGGGAGTACCGGTTGCAAAGATTACACCACGCCCACCGGTCAGCTCATCCATATAGCGGCACTTCATAAACATATCCGAAGATTTCTGGGCTTCGGAGGTGGACAGACCTGCCACATTTCGCATTTTTGTGTAGAGGAACAAATTCTTGAACGCATGGCTTTCGTCCACAAACAGCCGGTCTACACCCAACTGCTCAAAGGTAATAACATCATCCTTCTTGTCGGCGGCAAGGAGCTTGTCCAGTCTGGCTTCCAGTGATTTTCGTGTTTTCTCCATCTGCTTGATCGTGAAGTTTTCGCCACGCTGCCATTTCAGCTCCGCAATCGC
>CAKRCL010000101.1 GCA_934307335.1 uncultured Dorea sp.
CGATACTGCTGGCTTTGATGGTCAGCTTTCAGCACTTTCAACCTTGCCACCTCAATATCTAAATCCATCTTTTCTTTGATTAACGGATTCCCGGCACACAATGCCTTGATTTCAGCATAAGACAGTGCCTGTTCATCCACATCATCGCAAGAACGTACCGGCGATTTACTGGTCATAATCTGCGATATGAATTTCTGCTTATTCTCCAGTGTCTGGTAGAGGTACGCATCGAAAGTTCCTTCCGTGACATACTGGTAAACCTGAACTTCTTTGTTCCGATTGCCCTGTCGGATGATACGACCATTTCGCTGTGTCATATCCGAAGGTCGCCAACCTACATCCAAATGATGCACTGCCACAAGTAAATCCTGGACGTTGGTTCCAGCACCCATCTTTTGTGTTGAACCTAACAATACTCGCACCTGCCCAGTACGAACTTTGGCAAAGAGTTCTTTCTTTTTTGCTTCGCTGTCAGCATCGTGAATGAAAGCAATCTGCTCTGACGGTACACCACGCTCAATGAGCTTTGTTTTAATATCGTCATATACATTGAAACTACCGTCATTTTTCGGAGTAGAAAGGTCGCAAAATACAAGCTGTGTCAGTTTGTCTGCCTGTCCTTCATCCCAGATACAGAATACATTTCCCACGCAGGCATTTAATTTACTATCCGGGTCATCCGGCAGAAGCGGATTCATCAATCGCTGATCCAGTCCAAGTTTTCGCCCATCCGACGTAATCTTGAGCATATTGTCCTCAGTCGGGTCAACCACACCGGAATGAACCGCAGCGGCACGTTCTGACAGCTCTGACACCATTTCCTGCTGATATTCCGAAGGCTGTACCACAACTGTTTCAAATTTTGCTTCCGGTACTGGAAGATTCAGCTGATCGGAGGTTTTAATGTCAGCAATTTCCTTGAACATATTCATCAACTCCGGCAGATTAAAGAACTTTGCAAATCTGGTTCTGGCACGATAGCCAGTCCCTTCCGGTGCAAGCTCGATTGCCGTAGTTGTTTCTCCAAAAGTGGAAGCCCAGCAGTCGAAATGAGTTAAACCTTTCTTTTGTAGCGTACCATATTGAAGGTAACGCATAACCGTATAAAGCTCTGTCATGGAATTGCTCACTGGTGTACCAGTCGCAAAGATAACGCCACGCCCTCCGGTCAATTCATCCATGTACTGACACTTCATAAACATATCCGAAGATTTCTGTGCTTCCGAAGTGGACAGCCCTGCTACATTCCGCATTTTTGTGTATAAAAAAAGATTTTTGAACGCATGGCTCTCGTCTACAAAGAGCCGATCCACACCAAGCTGTTCAAAAGTAATCACATCATCCTTTCTGTCTGTTGCCAGAAGTTTATCCATTCTGGTTTGCAATGATTTACGAGTTTTCTCCATCTGCTTAATAGTAAAATTCTCGCCATTCTGTGCTTTCAAGTCTGCCAGTGCATCCTCAATTTCATCAATCTGTTCCTGCAACATTCGTTCCTGACGCTCTGGCGAAATCGGAATTTTCTCGAACTGTGAATGTCCGATAATCACAGCATCATAGTCGCCTGTTGCGATACGGGCACAGAACTTTTTACGGTTGGCAGTTTCAAAATCCTTTTTACTTGCCACCAGCAATTTTGCACTTGGATAGAGATGTAAAAACTCATTCGCCCACTGTAAGGTCAAATGGTTTGGAACAACAAATAATGCTTTCTGGCTCAGACCAAGGCGTTTGCTTTCCATCGCAGAAGCCGCCATTTCAAAGGTTTTTCCTGCACCAACTTCATGTGCAAGCAGAGTATTCCCGCCATACAGCACATGGGCGATTGCATTTCTCTGATGTTCCCGTAACGAAATATCCGGGTTCATACCACTGAAACGAATATGAGAACCATCATACTCACGAGGACGGGTGCTATTGAAAAGCTCATTATATTTTTGCACCAGATGTTCTCGGCGGTGAGGGTCTTTCCATACCCAGTCAGCAAAAGCGTCTTTGATTGCCTGCTGTTTCTGCTGTGCCAGAGTCGTTTCTTTCTTGTTCAGAACACGTTTCTGTTTTCCACCATCATCAATCGTATCATAAATACGAATATCTTTCAGATTCAGCGTTTCTTCCAGAATCCGATACGCATTGGCACGGGAAGTACCGTATGTCACATAAGCGGCTACATCATTCTGGTTTGGAGAACTTTTTCCAGTAATACGCCATTCCGCAGTCATCTCCGAAAACTTCACCTCAATGTTGCGACGCAGGTAATAAGGTGTTTCAAAAGTTTCCTGCATAAACTGCTGAATA
>CAKRCL010000102.1 GCA_934307335.1 uncultured Dorea sp.
ATCTACGATGATGGAACGATTGTAGATAAGACAGGAAGCATTGTGGGAAATATTGGAGAAGACGGACAGGTATATGATCGTTATGGGGATCCTACTGATTATACGTATGGTGACTAATCAATAAAAATTGAATATGGGAAAAATAAGAATCCTAAACGATGGGCATTCGTTCAGGATTCTTATTTTTAGTATACAGAGTAAAATACAAAGCATTTGCCTTGCGTGGAAATTTTGTTTTGTCTGATGAAAGAAATTAACAAATTACTTTCCTTTAATAAAAAAGAAGAAGCACCGGCAGAGCCGACAACAAGGACATGTCCATTTTGCCAGAGTGAAATCATCATCAAGGCAACCCGCTGTCCACACTGTACTTCTGTATTGTAAGAAAAATAGACATGACATTATATTTCATTAAACATTAAAAATATTAATTAAATAAAAAACGATTCTAAAAGCAGAGTTTCCGAACTCTGATTTTTTTTGGCCAAAATGCACATTATGCAGAACTTGTATATGTCAAAATATAATTGCGGGGTAGTTATGTCTGTGTCAGGGGAGAGACAGGCATGGGCATTAAGAAAAACAATAGTGGAAAACTTATCAGATCACAAGGAGGAAAAAAGATGAATAAAAGACAGGCAAAAAAATTGGAAAAATATTTGGATGTGAAAGAAACAAAGAATTGTCTGGAAGAGTTGAAACAAAAAGTGAAGGAAATTGAGGAGTGCCAGAAGGCTCAGAATCTTTATCAGAATCGATACTATGAAGAGTGCTGCAAGGTGAAAAGATTTTTGAAAGACAAAGAAAATAATGCCAGAAAATATGCCCAGCTTCGCGATTGTATGCTTGACGCAATCAGATTTAATGAAGCGGAGGGCAAAGACACCGTGGAAATTCTTAAGCCTCTTATCGAACAGTTTGATTTTCTTTTAGAGCAGGAAGGGGTCCGTATTCTCAAGGCGAAAGTGAAGGAAAAATTCAATCCGGAAATTCACAGACCTGTATCACGCGTAGAGGTGCATCATAAAAGGCATAACGGGAAAATTGCAAAAGTGTACAACGAAGGATACTGGCTCGAAGGACAGCCTGCACCTTTTCAGAAAGTCATGGTCGCAGTATGTGTATATACACCGCAGTATGATTTCGAGGACTAATCTTAGTAAGAATGCAAGGAGGAAAACTATGGAGAAAAAACTATTTGACGAGATAACGAATATTGACTGTGCCATTGATTTTGGCACTGCCAATACGGTCGGAGCATATCAGAACCCTGTATTTAAGGTACCGATGTGTGTGCCCATGTCCGATGGCGGATACAAGCTCAGCACAGCATTATATATAGAGTCTGACACACATTGTGCTGTTGGAAGCGCGGCGAAGGATCAGAGCATATTGGAACCGTATAATGTTGAAACAGATATAAAAAGACAATTAGGATCTTCTAAAAAAACTGAGCTTAACGGAATCGAATTTTCCAAGGAACAGATGGCAGCATTGGTCATGAAAGAGGCAGTAATCAGTATAGAACATGAGCTTGGAAAAAATGTAAAAAACGTATTGCTGACGGTGCCGGCTGCTTTTACACCACATAAAAGAAAAGCAATCATCCGTTCTGCAGAGATGATAGGCCTGAATGTTGTTGCATTGCTAGATGAGCCAATTGCAGCAGCCATCAGTTACATTGAGACAAAAAAACAGGAAGGAACTATGGTGATTATCGATATTGGCGCAGGCACCAGCGACTTTTTTGCATTGGATTATCATGATCAGAAGCTAACGCCTCTTTTGAAGGACGGAATCAGTGACCTTGGAGGAAATGACTATACCGATGCATTAAAAGAAGGAATTAAAACCAAAATAGAGTGGAAACCTTCAGAGGATTTACGTTCGAAGCAGGAAGAGCAGACTCTATCAAACAAAGTAGAAGAAGTAAAACAACATCTTTCCAAAAAGGAAATGGATCAGACTGTGTTGACGATAAAAGGGAAGCCCCAATTGGTAAAGGTAACAAGAGAAGAATTTGAAGCCTTCTCACAGCCACAACAGGATGTTCTTTTTAAAAAGCTGGAAGAATTCAGAAAGAATTTGATCAAGATAGGAGTAAAAAAAGTTGACGAGGTCGTAATGACTGGCGGAGCCTCTTTGACTCCTCAAGTCAAAAAACTTGCAGCAAAAGTATTCGAAGTGGAGCCGAAAGAACATGATCACGATTGTGCGGTGGCAAAGGGGGC
>CAKRCL010000103.1 GCA_934307335.1 uncultured Dorea sp.
ACCGTGTACCTGTTGAGAGACCGTTTCAAATGCACATTCTCCCCGCCAAAAAGTCAAGTGGATTTCTGCTAATTTCTCCACTGCAACTTTCCATGGTTGTTCCTGTGTTAAAGTATATAGTTCGTCTCCAGCCATTTGTTTCATGTACATCATGTAGTCGCCGTTGCTTCCCAGAATTGTATGATATACAACTGGAACAGCTAGGTGTCGCTTTGTTAGCAGTTTAAGTGCATGTATTTCATTTTGCGTTGTGTATTTTGCAATCATTACGTAAGGAACGGTATTGCCAATAACAGGGGAACGCGTCGGATACCATTCGGTCCATTGGATTCGATACACGCTATAGTCGCTGTCAAATGCGGTTCCTCGAATTTGAGAAATCGTATACTTTCTATGTTGGATGCGCGGTGTTTGGCCCCAATTGTTCTGTACAATCAGATTTGCAAGATCAGCATATTCATCCTTTGTCATATCTTCGCACCCCGGTATACTATCAGCGAGATTAAGCGGTAATCAAGCAATATTTCAGCGTTTTTGCCACACTATATTATTGTCGTGTCAGTTTTCGAATCGCACGTGCCAGCAAGCTTTTATTCCATCGCTCTTTTGCCAGTTCATCCTTTGTCGGCTCACAGCAGGTGGAAACCAAATCATCAAAAGGCACTTCGCCATAGCTTGTCCAAAACTCATCATAACGTGCAGGCTTTTGGATAGGTGTAAGTACCGCTGGATTAAAAGCAAAAGCGCCATCTGCGGCAGTCTCAGTCTGTAGCTTGTCTTTGCAGTTATCCAGCAGAGCGCGTCCTTTATCGCTATGCAGCAGAATCAAGGATGTTCCCTGCGGGTTATAAGTCTCAGGCTGGATGCCTTTGACACCCCAATAATCGGCCAACGTGATATCGCTGCTACGCTCAATACCCTTAAATCTGCACGAGAAGCATGAATTGCGGGAATACAGGCCTTTGAGGAATCCTCGCTGATAGGGATTATCTATAGCAGGTTGCTGAAATTTCCTGCCGTTGTTAAACTCAGCGCGGACACAGTAGCTCTCCCAACCTGTCATCTTGTTGCGGAAGGAAAAACCGGTCAGCTTTCCGCCATGCTGTTTCTCCAGTTCTGTCACATAGTCTTTCCATACCATAGGTGACGGAACGCTGTGACAAGCGGTGTCCTGTGTAATCAGCGTTTCATACTCTCGGCCAAGATAGCTTTTCAGTGCTGCGACCTGGCATGGCATTCCGCTGAAATAGACCCAACGTCCAGCAGCCAATGTCTTCTTTACCTGCGAATAGCAGTCGGCGGGAATGCGGCTCTGAACATACTTGGAGCTGCAAAGAGCGGCAAGCTCTGAAAGCGTTTCAGCGGAGGTATGTACCACATCGAAATTTTCATCGAATGCAGCACCAAATACGATACCGCCACGGCGTATGATCTCCGCCGCCAGCACAGGAAAAATTGCGCCGGAGGAAGAACCTGATAGAAGTGTCTCGTCCTTGGCATATCCGGTCAGAACATCAGTGTGAGCAGATACCTGCGGCGGTGTGGAAACGGGACATTTTCGAGTGCAAAGGCCGCAATCCGTGCATTTCCCTGTATCGACTGTCGAATGCAGAAAGCCGTGCGAGTCTGCCTGCATCTGAATTGCAGAGGATGGGCAGATCGCCGCACACATGCCACAGCCAGTGCAGGATTCCTTTTCTTGAACCAATGTTTTCTCACCTCGCACGTCGCAGAACTTTTTTGATCGATCCACTCACAACATCTTTTTCATATGCGTTAAATGTAACGAAATATGATCCGACCGAAAACAGCAGTGTATATACAATAATTCCAGCAAAAAGCACGCCCCAACTTCTACCAAAGTCAATATACCGTGCAACTACCAGCCCGACCACAAGCATTACCACAGGAACAACAGACATTCTGAAAATGTTTTTCCAGAACAGCGGAATATCAATTCCCGTCACGCGATAGTAATAGATATTCATAATAATCCCTTGACCGATAATATAAGACACACCAGAGCAAAGCGCAGCACCGAATCC
>CAKRCL010000104.1 GCA_934307335.1 uncultured Dorea sp.
ATCATTCCGAAGCAGGATAATCTGGGCGGACTGGCAGCCATCGCACACAAAATCGAGGCGCAGTTCGATATCAAGCTGAACGTGATTTCCGGCGGCAACTCCAGCTCCATCTACTTAATCTGGAAAGAAGGTCTGCCGGAGGGCATCAACAACCTCAGACTCGGAGAATCTTTCCTGCTCGGCAATGACACCGCCTACGGTGAGACGGTTCCGGGCTGCGTACACGACACCATGACGTTGGAAGCGCAGATCATCGAACTCAAAGAGAAGCCATCTCTGCCGATCGGAGAGGTTGGTGTGGACGCGTTCGGTGAAAAGCCGTATTATGAGGACAGAGGGATGATGAAACGCGCCATCATCGCGGTCGGTAAACAGGATACCGACCTCGGCGGTATGCATCCGACAGACGCGCAGATTGAAATCATGGGCGGCTCTTCCGATCATACGATTTTAGATGTTACCCATGCGGACAAGGGATACAAAGTCGGTGACGTTGTTTCCTTTACGCTGGAATACGGTGCGATGCTCAAACTGGCAACCAGCCCGTATGTCGAGAAAGCGTATATTAAATAACACAACCAAGAACTATAAAGATAAAAATGGGCAAGACAAAATCCCGGATTTCGCCTTGCCCACTTTTCATTCTTCTTTTTCAAAAATCAAATCCATTTCCTGCGTATGCCCTGTTCCACGCTGTTTTGTGGGGATATATCCGACATATCTCCATCCGTCTCCGGCTCTTTTCTCAATAACCGAGCGGTAATTCTCGATGTTATAAACATTACCGGAGCCAAAGCCCCAGCCTCCAAAATCACAGCTGACGGTCTCGTATTCGTATCTATACATTGGATTTCCTCCTTGCAATTTGCGATTTGTGCATCATCATATTTTATGAGGCAGGAAATATCGCTTGCGATGTTTCCTGCCTCATGACAAAAGTATCTTTATACGTATCGGAATATCTGCCGCGGGCAGGCGCGAGCGCGCAGCGGCTTAAATTTTCTCGAAGTCCTCCGCACCGTGTTTGCAGAGCGGGCAGATGAAGTCAGGCGGCAGGGTGTCGCCTTCATAAACATAGCCGCAGATCTTGCAGACATAGCCATGCTTTTCCTCTTCGATCTTTGGCTGCGGCTTCGGTTTGATATGCTCAAAGTAGTAGCCGTAGGTGACAGATGGTGCGTCGCGCAGGACTGCCGCTTCTGTAACCTCCGCGACAAAGAGCGTGTGCGTGCCGTAATCGTAGGAGTCGATGACCTTGGCGGAGAGGAACGCGTTGGTGCCGAGCGTTACATAAGTGAGACCGTTCTTGCTCCTGCCGATATGCTCAAATCCCGCAAACTTGTCGGTATCCTTGCCGCTGGCAAATCCGAAACGTTTGAAGGTATCGAAAGAAGCGTCCTCTGCCAGAACCGATACGTTAAAGACGCCTGTATGAAGAATCATGTCATGCGTGTAATTTGCTTTATTGACCGCGATGTTGATTCTGCCCGGCGTGCTGGTCAGCTGCGCCGCGGTATTGATGATGCAGCCGTTGTCCTTACCGTCAGCCTGCGCAGTCAGCACAAACAGCCCATAAGAGAACTTATGGAAGATCGCAGGGTCAATCTTGGCTTCTGCCATGGCAGATTCGTCGATCATCGGTTTTTCGAAGCGCGGAATCGTGTCAGAAATTGCTTTGACTAACGCGTCGATCTCGGCGAGTTGACCGGGCGCGAGAGAGGATTTGAGCGTCAGCGTTTCATTCAAAATCTTCATATCTTTGCAGCTTTCGATGATCTGACGCATCAGTTTGCCGCTGGTCGGCGCCCAAGAACCGTTTTCGACAAAGGCTACGGTACGGTTTTGGATATTGTGCGCCGCCAGGTCATGCAGCAGCTCCTCCATGGAGACAAAGATACCGGCGTTATAGGTCGTTGAGGCGAACAGCAAATGACTCCATTTGAACGCCGCCGCGATGATCTCGGAGGCAGGGGTGACGGACACATCGTACATGACCGTTTTGACGCCGAGGTCGCGCAGTCTTGAAGAAATGAT
>CAKRCL010000105.1 GCA_934307335.1 uncultured Dorea sp.
AGAGGCCAACGAGGAAAAGCTGCGCCGCTGGAAGCGCGAGCAAGCGCTGTTCATGCAGCGCTGGCCGGAGTTCTTCTTGACGGGCGATCCGTGGCTCGGACCAAACCTTTCCTCCGAGAGCGAGCACTTCTCGCTCTAGAACGAAGTAGTTCCAAGATCCGGCAAAGTGCTTTCAAGAGCCGCGAGGGCGTTGGGGTTTAAATACTCCTCGGTCAAGCGGCTCTTGTATCACGAAAGCTCGTGTCAGGAGTTTTCCCTTAGGCATTTTGCGGCTATGGGAACAAGATCGAACATCGCGTGAACGACATCGCCCGTGTTACCGTAGTCAATGTGATATTTCGTCCGCGCTTTTTGTTAACCACAACAGAGTAGAGTCTTGCTTTTTACACTTCCTTCCAGTATATGGTAGGCTCACTTCTCTCGTAAAAAGTCGAATCATTAAATTGATAATTGAGCCCCATAGTTGCATAGCTTCTTATTTTTGGGTCAGGATATCGTTCTGTATCTGAAACGCTAACGGCGTACTGATCAACAAGATGTCCTAAAAGCGTGGGTGAATACAATTGCTCCCCACCGTTGGATACCCCAGAGATATACCAGATTCCAGATTGGGAGAGTGATTGAAGGCACACGTGATAACACAAATCGTGTTTGTTGATGTTGTTTGCGCTAAATTCAAGGTCAGTCTTAATTGTTGTTTTTAGCGCAATACAGATTCGCTTGAATTCATTGCTGGAAATATGTCTCATAAGATACGATGCCGTGGCGTTAGCTTGATAAGCAATCGAGTCCTTTTCTAGGGTTTGATCAATTGCGGTAAGTATGAATACCAAGTCGTCTTCTTTTTTTGCTGCTAATTGCTGGCAGAAGTCTTCGGATTCTTGGTTAGAGATTTTATCTAATTGTTCGAGATAATACTTAAGCTTATTTGCGAATACACGATTTTTGGCTTCGGTACCTTTTACAATTGCTTCAGTCACAATTCCCGCAATGGGATTTACTGAGGCCACGATTGAAGGACATAGATCAATCAGAGTATTTCCGATTTCATTAAGAGTTTCCTTTTCCATTGCTGGCGGCCCCTTCTCAATCAGTTGAAGAGCGTGTTGTCTAAGCCCTAATATAATAATTATGGACGTTGGTCCAAAAGATTATCCCCATGATTAATAGAAAACCTGAGCGTATTGTTATTTTTTGGCGTTCGCTTAGATCAAAATCAGGTAACTATAGATTCAGTATCCCAGGTAATCCCTGCTAATATTTATCAAACTCTTCTTATGGTTGTTGGATTGAAACGGGATTTCCTCCTGAAGCGGATTTTAATGTTTCGCCTGTATTGTTGGACGGAAAACAAAAAATACTAAATCTCGCTGTCTCTTCACGTATTTTTTCGCATTTGAATAATTTCGGAAACGATGAATTACACTGCTGGCTTAAGTTAATTATTCTAATGTTTGCGACTTCATATCGCGTTGAAGAGCCTGGAAGGTCATTTAAATCCGAGTATATTGTTTCGCAGTCACTCATGCTGGGTGCCAAGAAGCTTGGTTTTGATGGAGTCGCCTATTATTCAAAACGGGTTAGAAACGATGCTTTTAGCTTATGCGCAATAAACCTTGCGTTATTTATGAACTACCGAAAGAAAAATAACTATCCCGATCTGGTGGATCACATTAAACTTGACGATTCGTTTAATTATTCTGTTTTTAAACAATTGTTGCCCTGTGCGAGAGTTCGTCAATATGAATTACGATCGGTAAATAACCCGTACATCGTGAATATTTCCACGAACAATGAAGATAGACAGTTTTCCTTTCGAGATACAGAGTTCTATGAATTTGATTGCTTCTTATTTGATTCTTGGGATAAAAAGAGAAACGGGCGTGATAAAAGTAGTATTACATGGGGACATGCCAATGAATAGACAATGCATCTAGGCGCCGCCATAAACCATATCTCGTCGCACTCCTTTCTTTGGTTAATCTAGTCTTGCCACAATGGATGGCGTATTCCTCTGTATAT
>CAKRCL010000106.1 GCA_934307335.1 uncultured Dorea sp.
TTTGCTTGCAGCTCTCTTCTCTGTATGATTATGGCTATCTACTCCGGTCATAAAATGATTTCTGGTAAATCCAGAAAGAAGAAAGATTCTGTTTCTGAAGAAGCTACTACACAATCTGAAAAATAACGAAATTTTTCTTCTATGCTTATGTAATTGGAACGCATACATAAAAATGACTCCCCATGAAATATGCTTAATATAAATCATGTGGGAGTCTTGTTATTATACCAATCTTAATGCGATATATTCTATATCCATTACATCACTGTCATGCAAAATTGCATAAACAAGGAATC
The DNA here is from genome assembly GCA_934307335.1 of uncultured Dorea sp. Taxonomy (GTDB): domain Bacteria; phylum Bacillota; class Clostridia; order Lachnospirales; family Lachnospiraceae; genus Dorea. The sequence goes on from CAKRCL010000106.1 coordinate 297, forward strand.
ATTGATGCATCTCCTATTTTACGAGAAACCCTATAATATATCCATGTTAATCTAATCATCCACAGGTAATAAAAGCAGGGATTTATCTCTGCTTTCCCATTTTCTTCTCTATTGCTTCCGGCACTCTGATCAAGCCAAATCGCCATAGTATCGGATAAATATATGAAACTCCTCTAATGTCTCCAAGTGCTTTTGGTTTCTTCACTTCTTCTGAAATCCTCTTACTATTTTCAAATGCCAGCACCACACTACTCCAGGCAAGGCTCTTACTTTTCTCTCTCCGGTCTATCAGCAGCTCTCTGTTATACCCTCCATTTTTGCCAACCTTTAATTTATACCGAAACGGTAATCCTGTTGCTGTTTTAAATGGATAATCCTGAAATGCAATCACAGCCTGCCACAGATTTTCCCCTGATGGTATTTCCTGTAGAAGCCGAACCTGCTCTTGTCTATTCTTATATGTCCGGCATCGCTCCGCATTTAGACTTATCTCTGCTGCATTATAAATTCCCTTTGTGTAGGGCAGATAGGAATGAACCGATGCTCTGGAAAGACCTGTGAGTTTCATAATCTCCGGAATCTTTTTTCCTGACTGATACAGATCATTAATTTCTGTACATATATCTGATGTGAATACATCTGCAGTAATAAGTAACTTACGAAGTTTAAGCAGACTAATATTTAACTCATCTGCCAGTGATCTTAAAGAATCTGCTTCTTCATAGGCATCTCTTAACTCTTGAAGAAAATTGTTAAATTGAAGTTCTGGATTATATTCTGGTTTCTTTCTTGGTCTTCCTGCCATTTTCAACTCCTATTTCCATGTGAATCCAATTATCTTACACCTAAAACAGAGGATTCCCTGCTATTCCCACACTATTTATCCAAGGTTGTTCCTCCGTGATTGTATAAAATAATATTCGCGATTCCATAAGATTCAATTAATTTTCTACCGCTAATCGTATACACATATATCTGGTATTAATTCTGACCACGGTAAATATACCAACTTTCAGTCGTAGTATCTAATATATCCTTAAAATTGTCAAATCTGATTTCCTGATTCAATCCAATTTTATATGTTGCTGAACTATCTAAACATATATCCAAATGATGTAAAGGATGTAACTTCCCATTCTCGTGTTCTGGGTCAATATCATACCGTATGTACCCCAAATCATACTATTTTCTATCATCATTCTCTCCCTATATTTAAACCGTCTTCCCACTATATTCTTTCCCAATATTTATTTTAACATTCTTTATAGTGTTTTTTTCAACCATTTTTTATTTTTATTTCCATTTTATTCCTGTTTCACTTATAAAAACACAGCGGCAATTTCTCACCGCTGCTCACTTGAACGCATGGTTTCAAAAGCATGACCTTTGTGCAGAAAACATCCTATACATTCTATACATTTACCGCAAAGACCGCAAAACAGTCATTCAACGCACGGACGGTGCAGAATTTGCACTGTTCGTACCGGTAC
>CAKRCL010000107.1 GCA_934307335.1 uncultured Dorea sp.
TTTGCAGAAACGAACAGACCTATTATCGAGCTTGAATTCCACTATAGCAGAAGAACATGGTATATCGCCCGTTTTGTAAACCGTGGAAACCTGAGTGCCCAGCATGTTAAAATCAATTTAGATCAGGAATTCATTGACAGTCTTCCGGAAGAGTCAATGAGAAAAGAATTAGAACGGATAAAAGGCAAAGAGTGCATTATAGGCGCTGGACAGCATTATGACTTGTATATCGGCAGCAATAAACTTCGTGGAAATCCAAACATGAAGCCGCTAACAGGAACAATAGAATATGAATCACAAGTCAAAACCTATCAAAGTGATCTATTTGTGGATCTGGAGCACTATATGACATTTTTCTCATCAACAACCGATGAGGAAGATTTGCTTAAATCTGTGAAAAGGATTGGTGATGAGCTCAAAGGCATAACGCAAATCCTAAGTGTCCAAAACACGAAAAAGGAAGATTCCGAATAAACATATCTTTTTCAAAAACAAAGAACTCTTGCCGTTGTGCGAAAGGTTGAAATGAGGTGAATATACAAAATATGTGGGCTAATATTGCTAATTTTGTCAGTAAAAACTGGATTGATATATTGCTGGTTATCGTAGGTGCATCAGCGTTTATCATTTATTGGGTTCAAGAACGCCGCAAGATTTCAGAAGCAGCATCGCTGATTGTCTTGCAGGTAGAAGAACTGCAAACAAGCATTGCAGAAGTAGGATCTTATATTTCAGAAGGCAAATTAAACGATGGTGCTTTCTATGAGTCTCAAATGCTTTTCAAAACAGATTATTGGGACAAGCACAAGCATTACTTCGTAAGAAAAATGGATTCATTCAGCTTCAGAATGTTTGATGAATTCTATAATTGTGCATCAGAAATTCTTGAGCAGCAACAGTTGATGAAGAACCTGCAAAAGAATTCTCTGTTCTTAACACAGCAGATGCTAATGCAGTCCGAAACGAACTACATTTTGCAGATACTGGCAATGTGTGCGCAGAATCCTGTGGATGTACCGACTCTCCTCAAGACAATAGAAGGAAGTCTCCCAGCTGATGCTTCTGATGAGCAAAAAACTGCTTTTGAGAATCTAATGAAACGAATGACTGCGTCAAATCAGAATATAGACCCAAATACATTTTGGAATACTTATAATCAGAGCAAAGCCAATCTTCATTCGGTAATCAATCAAAATGCGCTTACACATTACATTCCCGTCCAAATTCGGATTACTCTCGAAAACGCATTGAAGAAGTACAATGCTATACAAGTTATAGGTTGTGAGGGTTACAGAAAACTGAAGAAAATTGCAAACAGAAAATTTTAATCATACAAAAACTGTCTAAAATGTTCGCTGTTGTGTCAATGGCTGAAATGAGGTGATTTGCTTGATAGACCGAATTGTACATGAGATTCGTATGGCTTTGTCCCATGAACTGTATTTGTCAGCATTAGCACTTGCGCTGACTTTACCTGACACCTGTGGAAAAGCTGAATATCCCAACGAGGATTACAACGGCGTGCGCTATAAAAACTGGTGCAGCCAATATGTTATTACAGATAGATGTGATTCTCCATACGGATATGATATGCCCTATCTGAACGAGGAAATTATTTATAGTTTGCGTAATTGTCTGCTTCACCAAAGCACACAAAATGTAGAGCAATCAAGAATTCACGAATCTCGGTGCAAGGTTGATAAATTTGAGCTTGTCATAACCGGAGAAGATGGTGCTAACGGTGATCTGAGCATGGTCGCCTATGGCAAAGATATGAACATAGT
>CAKRCL010000108.1 GCA_934307335.1 uncultured Dorea sp.
CCTTCTATGGTATTGACGGTTCCACCACTGACGCTCTCTACAATTCCAACATGGTCAATCGTTCCATTATTTCCCCAATCAAAGAAAATAATATCTCCTGCCGCCGGGGTATAACTGGCATCCAGGAACCTTCCTTTACTTTCAAACCATTTCACACCGTCCGAACAAAGAGAAAATTTCGGAATGACTCCACTCTGAATGTAACCGCTCTGGTCTGCACACCAGGACACAAAGCAGGCACACCACTCTACCCTGCCTCCAAATCCATACCAACAGTAACTGTTTCTCTATCGGAACATTCTCAGATACAGAAAGAGGCGGCTGAATATTTGCCCGTTCTGCAAGCAATTCAACCGCCTCTAAAAAACTGTATCCTCTTACTTTGATCAGATAATCCAGTGCTGATCTGCCACCGGTTCTCTGACTCCACCACATCCATTTCCCATTTGATATTTTCAAACTATCGTGTGTTCTGGTAGTGTAGGTGTTGCCAGAAAAGTGAACCAATTCGTATGGTTCATAATTTTTCAAGTACGTGAGCAAATCCATCCACTTGATCTCCTGCACGACTGATGGTGGTATATATGGCATAATTTTCATCTCCTTTCCTGTCTTGGATTGATATTATTGGGGATAATATCCGGGCATGAAAATAGCCAGGTGATTCCTGGGTTGAAATCATCTGGCTATGTAATTCCTTTTTGTAAATTTTAATGACCTACGACAACACTATTTCTTCTATAAATTTATAGATATTTTCATTTTCTTCTACATCCTTTTTACTTAATGAAGCAATTTTATTTATTGCAGATACAACCCAATGACTTTTATTATTCGTGTATGGAATATCGAAAGGCAGCAACAATGTTTCCAATTCTCCTGTGTTTAATATATGTAAATGATTTTCTCCCATTTTTTTTAATAATTCTTCAATATTTTCTTTTAATTCCCCTTCATTTAAATGTCTTATTCCTTCTTGATGATATACCTGATCTCTATTTGCTTTTAAAGCTTTTTTCTTCTCATCAGCATCTATTTCTTCATCAATTTTATCCCTCAATTTGCCAATATATCCTCTATATCGTTGTCTTTCAGATTCATCAATTGACATTTTTTTTATAAATTTATTAAATTCATCATTTACTCTTAATATATCAAAATCTGTAATAACCTCATATCTTATACCTACAGCTTTATACATTTCTGCTATTTCCGCTAAAGTTTGTTTATTTTGTCCATGTGCAAAATACAGACCTGACTGTGGAAACACTTTTTCTATTAATTCTTGATAAACCAACTCATCTGCCTCTGCTTCCGTCACAATTACTTTTTCACAAAACAAACCTTCCAACACTCTCGAGACTCTTAAAAGAGGAGATTGTATAATTGTCTGTAACACTCCCTTATCAACTAAATCTATATTATTTTTCAATGATTCCGGTTGTGTAATTCTTATTACATTTATATCTGTATTTTTAGATAGTATCCCTTTCCTATTAATTCACAATCCTTCAATATCTTCTCGATAGCCTCCCATGCAGTCAATGAAGGATTCTCTTTATAATACTGATACCCTTTATATTGATACAAAGTATATCCATTATCTTGATTTCTCTGCATGATTTTCCTTGCCCGATCAACAGCCGCAATTACATTGGACAAGTCCATTTTCTTAAGACATCTCTTGAAATTATTC
>CAKRCL010000109.1 GCA_934307335.1 uncultured Dorea sp.
CTCTTTAAGCTCGGCGGTTTTTGAAAGCTCGGTCTTATGCTCAAAGCAATCGAGCTTTTCGTCCGAATTGACATAGACAAGGCGGATTACAATCTCTCCCGAGGCGGTCACACTGCCGCTTTCTCTGCGCACGGAATTGACAGAGGGAAAGCACATACATTTGAGAATACGCCGAATGTCTGAGCAGTAATCGGGAAGATTCAGCTCAAGGTCAATGCTTTGCTCCGCCGGAGCAAGGGAAACGCATTTCAGAGCGTTCAGCTCTTCTTTTTTTAATTCAAGGTTCATATTGACATCTCCTTTTCGCCGCTCCTGCGGCAACTACTTTGTACATCTTTATTCAAAGATTTCATTCAATATGAACGCCAAAAAAAACTTTAAAGGCTTCGCATCTTTTTCGCCGTTATTCGGCAAAGTATGCGCCAAAGCCCAAAGAGCAGAAGGCAAAACTTCCGCTCTAATCACCGGATACTTATTGACAACAGGCGCAATTAAGGGTAAAATATACCTATCAAACGGGTGCGCCCGTATCGGAGGAAAACCTTATGAGTGACGATATAAACATGGATATGGACATAGTTACCGTTGTTGACGATGACGGTAAAGAACATATTTTTGAAGAACTTGACCGCATTGAGACCGACGACGGCTCACGCTACGTTGCCCTTCTCCCCGTCTATGACGATGAGACGGAAATTCTTGAGGATGACGGCGACGTTCTGATTCTCAAGGTTCTTGAAGAGGACGGCGAAAGCTACCTTGTTCAGATTGAGGACGATGATGAGTTTGAAACCATCGGCAATATTTTTGAGGATCGTCTCATTGAAAAATATGAAAACGAGGAAAGCGAGGATGAATAATTCCCCGGCTCAAACAAAATAATAAAATGCCTTTGGCAGCAGAATATCCAGCCATCCTAAATGTCCGATGGTAGACATGAAATAAAAGCTGTACATTTCCTTTACCGTATCATATATAATCTTAAGAGTAAGTCCCGGCCTTAACACACAGGCTTCCACTAATTGAATAAACACATTATTTCTGCCTATATACAAAAATCCGGCAAACAACAGGATTCCCCAAATTAATAACAGCCATTTAAAGCGTTTTATAAAATCCGTCACCTGAAGCTTTCCGATTCTCAAATCCCATTTATCCAAAGGAATCATAAAGACAATCAGGAAAAAAGGAATGTATGTAGGCTTTATCAATAACACAATACACGGAATCACTAAAAATATAAACAGCGACTTCCACGAAACCTTTTCTTTTTCATATTTGCAATGGAGCACATAGGCTGTGTAAAACAGGCATAAGGGAATAAAAACCGCATCATAATTTACGGAAGCACACTGCTGAACCGTCATTGGCAGCAGCATAATCCCGCACATCAATTCTTTCTTAATCGGCATATATTTTAACGTGAGATATCCCATTATCATAAAAAAGAGTAATGAACCCATTTCTGCCATCAAAAGACATACCCATACCGGCAAGTCCAGAAAATATCCTATAAAAAACAAAATAGCAGGAGGAAGGTGCTTCACAATGGACAATGATGGCTTCGTAAAATTAACGGCCGTTTTATCAAAATGATCGTTTGAATGTGCCGAAAA
>CAKRCL010000110.1 GCA_934307335.1 uncultured Dorea sp.
GTTTTGTGGTTGCAGTGATGATGCCTGCCTCGATGGCCTTCATCACGTTGTCGGTGGCTTTCTGATTTTCTTCCAGTTCGGCGGTAAGAGCAGCCAGCTGGGACGAAGCAGCTTCCCGCTCCTGATATTCCATGACGGCATCTGTGATCCATTCCATCACATCGGGACGGAGAACGTAGTCTAACGCGGCCTTAACAACTACCTTTTCAATCCACTCGCGGGGAACGTTGGCCTTTTTACAAGCCCGCTCCCGCCGCCGCTTCTGACAGCCGTAGTAGTAGTGAGATTCGCCATTCTTCGCGGTGCCGGAAAAGCCGATCATATAAGAACCACAGTGGGCACACTTCAGCTTCCCGGTCAGCAGATAATCCCCGCCATCATGGTGGCGGCCCCGGACGCGGCGATTGGCGTTCATCCGCTCATTCGCGGCCAGAAATGTGCCCAGGTCGATGATTGCTGGCATTCCACCCTCAATGCGGATATCGGAAAAGTGGTACACACCGATATAGGATTCATTTTTCAGCAGGACAAAACTGTTTTTATTCCAACGTCCGCCACGACTGGTTTTCAGGCCCTTATTGTTCAGCTCAGTGGCAATGTCTACAAAAGGCACGCCGGCAGCGGCTTTGCGGAAAATCTCTCGGACGATCTCAGCGTTCGTCTCGTGAATCGCAAAGCGGCCATCCGGGCCCTTGCAGTAGCCGAAGGGGATAGAACCGGAATTTACTTTGCAGTTCTCGGCATTGAAGCGCATCCCACGGCGGATGTTCTGAGCAAGAGATGCACTATAATACTCGGCAGAACCTTCCAGAACGGATTCCAGCAGAATACCCTCGGGGCCGTCCGGGATGGATTCCTTTGCATAGAGAACCCGGACACCAGCTTTTTTGAGCTTATATTTATAAGTGGCAGAATCGTACCGGTTGCGGGCGAAGCGGTCGATCTTCCAGCAGATCACGAAGGGCCAGTGGCCGTGGGCCGCATCCTTCAGCATCTGCTGGAACTGGGGCCGGTTATCAGTGGTGCCGGACAGATGCCGATCGGCGTAGATCTTCACGACCCGGAGGCCGTTTTGCTGCGCAAAAAGTTCGCAGTCAGCCACCTGCTGCTCAATGGAACAGTCCCGCTGGGAATGGGAAGAGTAACGTGCATAGATCACCGCGTCCTGAATATCCGGGTCGGGTACAGAAGAAAATTTCTTTTTCATGGGTTTCCTCAGCTTGTGCGCTGAGCAGGATCATGGTAAAATGAAATTGCTCAGCAGGCGTGTTTTCTTATCCTATGATTATTCTCCGACAGACAGATTCCCCATCTGGCCCCGGCGGCTCTATCGTACAGAGCTGCCGGGGATTCTTTTTTGCCGGATTGTGTTCTGAGGGGGATCATGCTACAATAAAAGTGCAGACCGGGTCGTGAAGTCCCCGGCCGCACCTCCTCACAAAGCAAGACGGTGGAATGTTTTCTTATGAGGAACCCCGCTGGTGTTGTCGCACTGGCGGGGTTATTTTATTCGTAGGAGTAGTAAGCATTTGCTGTGATTTCATATAAATCACATTTTTCAAAGGCGTGAGGCAGATAAATAGTGAACGACCCTGATT
>CAKRCL010000111.1 GCA_934307335.1 uncultured Dorea sp.
CATGTCTTTTGGGGACTGATATAGGTGCCTATGATACTTGCGGACATTTGTGTAAATACTGTTATGCGAATGTAAATCCCGTTTTGGTCAAAGAAAATATGAGAAAGCATAATCCGGACTCCCCGTTTTTAATTGGTGGATATATGCCAGGTGATCTTGTTCGTGAGGCAAAGCAGGAAAGCTGGATTGACAGACAGATTCGATTGAAGTTTTAGAATAAAATTGCATAAAAAATACCGACACAAGGTGCCAAACACTATAAACGGGGCATTATAAACTATTTTTCAATCAGTTCACCATGTCACTTTTATCTTGTGTTATACTGTTTTATAGATTTATTCAATCTGGGCAGGTTATGATGCCAGTATATGATTCGGCTGTAAGACAGGGATATGAGATCCGGAATTACGAGTAAAAGGAGACGTGTATGGAGCACTTGCGTTGTGTAGTTGAGAGAATTACATATCAGAATGCCGACAATGGTTATACGGTTCTGAAATGTGCGGTGAAGAATTATAGTGATCTTGTCACGGTAGTCGGCACGATGCCGGATACCCATGTTGGTTCTGTGCTGTCTCTGGAAGGTACGTGGAAGATGGATGCCAAATATGGACGACAGTTTTTCGTGGAGAAATTTGAAGAGACACTTCCTGCTACAGTATATGGAATTGAAAAATATCTGGGTTCCGGTCTGGTGAAGGGTGTTGGTCCAAAGTTCGCAAAAAAAATTGTGGAAAAGTTCGGGAAGGATACATTGGATGTTATCGAAGAGACACCAGATGAACTGCTAAAAGTATCAGGTATAGGGAAAGTACGTGTAGACCGGATCAAAACAAGCTGGCAGGAGCAGAAAGAGATCAAAAATATCATGATTTTTCTGCAGAGTCATGAGGTCAGCACCTCTCATGCGACGAAGATTTTTAAGACGTATGGTAGTGAAAGCATTGCGATTGTAAAAGAGAATCCATATCGTCTCGCCGATGATATCTGGGGAATTGGATTTAAGACAGCGGATTCCATTGCACAGAAGATGGGAATTGACAAAGGCAAATTCGTCCGTCTGCGCAGTGGCATTTTTTATACATTGAACAAGCTGGCAGAAGCTGGGCACTGTTATGCCACAAGAGAGCAGTTGATTAGAAAAGCACAGGAATTTCTGGAAGTGGAAGAACCGGAGCTGGAAATCACACTGGATGAGATGATTCGTACGAATGATGTGATCCGGGATGAAGCAGAAGATCAGGAAGCAATCTATCTGCCACCATATTATTTTTCAGAAAGTGGCTGTGCAAAGAGGCTGCTCCGGTTGATGTCTTGTGGAAAGGAGAAATCTGAGGATACAGAAGAAATACTAAAGAAAGTAGCTGCTTCATCAGAGATCATCTATGATGAGATCCAGTGGCAGGCGGTAAAGACAGCAATTTCCTCTAAAGTCATGGTGTTGACCGGCGGACCTGGAACCGGAAAGACAACAACAACTCTGGGAATTATTTCTGCATACAAACAAGCCGGATGTCAGATCATTCTTGCTGCACCGACTGGAAGAGCAGCAAAGAGAATGTCCGAAGCAACTGGAATGGAAGCAAAAACGATTCA
>CAKRCL010000112.1 GCA_934307335.1 uncultured Dorea sp.
CGCTCATCAATTGTCAACTCTTCAAATACTGCCTGTGGAATCAGAACATCTCCAAACAGTTTTTCCAGCAAATCTATACGATTAATTTTAAGAAGTGATATCAGTGGTGTTGTATCGGAGATAACAATCATACCGTAGTCTCCTTCTTTTTAAGTTCTCTGAATGTATTCAGTTCATCATCCAAATCATCCATCGTCATATCAAAATAAGAATATCCCAGCGTATCATACAAATCAATTAACTCTGATTTTCTTATTCCCAAAATTTCAGCTGCATGACCATGAGATATCGTCTGATTTAATATATATGGATACAGCAACAATGCATTTCGGATAAGCTCTGTTTCTGGGTTCATAGTTAGCAAATATTTTGACATTCCTACTGGAACTTTAATTGTTACAGATTCTGTTGTTACCATAACACACGCCCTTTCTGTTAGAAATTTATGTTCGCTTTCTTTTCTATATTATATCTATTATTTGGATTGTCTACAACTAATTTTTTATCCAAGAATACATTACATCGTAACTAAGCCGCTCTGTTTTCCCATAAAAATAAGGCTCCGAACCTACTATGTAGATTCAGAACCTTAGTGGTATTGTAATTATTCATTTTTGTGCTTTTCGCACCGCTTATGAAGAAATAAACTCCAAAATAACTCCATTTTACTCTTTATTATTTTGTTGTTCTTCTCTTGCGTACAGGAGATCCAATGCCTGACATACAACACCACTCATGCTCTGATAGTGTCTTTCTGCATACTCAACAAGTCTCTGTTTTTGTTCTGGAGTCACCCGTACTCGTATGTTTTCTTCTTTGCCATCTTTTGGTGTTTTTCTAGCCAAACATATCACTTTCCTTCCACAAGTACAGTTTACTACTGATTACTACAAAATATCAATCTATTTTTGTTATTTATCTATATATTCTCTTGGACTAATCTTGAGCTCATTTTGAGCTATCTTTGACTAATCTTAGACTAATTTACTTCTCACTCCTGTAGATCTTTATCTACAATCTCCCAGTAACCATTCTTTGGAGAGCCATGTCTTATAAGAATACCATACTCTTTTAACTTCTTAATATTGTTCTCAATATTTCGACTGGCAACACCGATTTTTTCAGCTAACTTAACCGCTGATAATTGATGATCTTCTGAAAGCAATTTTATAATCTTTTGCTGTGTATCGTTGAGGTCTGTTCTCCACTCTACTTCCGATCTTTCTCCGATGCTTCTCCGATGCTTCTCCGATGTTTCTCCGATGTTTTCTTTTTCATTTGTCATCGGAAATGAATTACGAAACAGCTCTACCCGAAACATATTATCGAATTCCTGAAATCTCGGCTTCGGAAGTCCATACTCTTCTGCTGCATTAAGGATTCTTTTAATTCCGCTTCCCCATGCCTCAACAAGTCCCATCTGACTGAATATATTGGCAATTCCTTTATTCCGAATCTTAGAATGACCATTCATGACTTCTTCATAAGTCAATCCGTTATATAAGCCACCCGGAGAAGTCACCTCCAGTCT